>JAQUSH010000071.1 GCA_028715225.1 Candidatus Aenigmatarchaeota archaeon
TTTCCATATACCGGATCTGTTCTTCGGCAATATCAATGGCAAAAGCATTCATGCCCGTGCCCGCAATATAAGCGAAAACGCCAAAGATAAAAACCAACTCTTTCCTATTAACACGGTCTCTCATATCCCCTTCTTTCTCGTTAAAGGAATAATTAAACGACAATTTATGAAAAAACCTGTCCCTGCCGGTGCGATTGTGGCAGAGACAGGTTTTCAATTCCGCAAAAAACCCGGATCAGGCCTGCTAAAATATCTTGGTGACCCTGTACCACATATGGCAATGACTGCCGTCTTTAGGCAATTTATGGTCCAAAGGCCAGGCCATGTCAAAACGCATGGAAAGATTCTGCTCCGGGACTGCGAAGGTCCATCCCCAACCTACGGACGAAAGACTTTTTCTCTTATCATCATCCTGCTGACCGGTGAGTGTCGGATCAACAGATCCGGATTTATCCGCCGCCGACTGAGGGCTTCTCTTATAACCCTTTGCATATTCAACATAGGTCAAGAATTTAAGATTCTTATATACATCGGTATGAACAAGAGGAAGTTTTGTGTTCTTGGGGATAAAATAAGCGGGAAGAGAAAAACCTCCCAGGAGATAATATCCGGAATCCATGGGCAACTGCGCCCGGGGATATCCGCGGTTATCAATCGTACCCATATAGCCGCCCATGCTGAAAACATTTACCCCGGTACACGCCTGTGTGGAATACTGCCCCTGAGCTTTCATTAAAAGATCGATATCCCAGAATAATTTCTGTCGGCGGGCAACCGCTATCTTCTGCTTCCAATATTTTCCGCCGGCTCCCTTGACGGAACAATTGGAATCTTCAGCCGTATTAGCTCCCCACATCCGCGGGATGCCTTTTTCCAGATCCTCGGAAATAACCGTAGTACCATAATCATCCACTCTCACATAATCAAACCCGATCAAAAGCGCGCAGAATTTATCATACTTCCGCAATTCTTCCCCGGTATACCATTCGATGAATTTCTGGACAAAACCATAATTCATGACGAATTCACGGTTCGGCTCGCTGACCACGGTCTGGTACAAATAAGTATACCATTTATACGCCTTTTTCAGAAAATCTTTGTCTTCGTTATCCTTGTAATAATAATTCTCCCTCTTAAAAGGCATATAATACAACTCCCATTTCCAAGTATTATTGATCGGCAGAAAGTAATCCAGGTCGAATAACCGCTGGGCATCTGCCTCGCAGAATTGGGCCTTGAGATTCAGGGAATCATCGTGACCGGTGACATTATTAAAAATGAAGGTGTTCTTATAGCGTTTGGTCAAGATGTATTCCGAACCATAGTTATCATGATCGATGACATAATGCACGGGGAGTTTCTCTTTTGCCTTTATGGTGATATCAGTGAATCCCTGCGTTTCCGAGAGCGCAACGTCAGGGGTAACTTTCCGGTCGAAATGCCTATTGGTTTGGAAGACATTGTTTTTCAATAACTTAAAATTGAAAACGTCGCCTTTTTTCAGGCCGATCTTCTTCTTGTAAACCGTATCTGAAAAATAACGGTTTCCTTCGATTTTAACCTCTCCCACCTTGCCTTCAAAAGCCTTTATCACAAGAACCCCCTGGTTCAGGCCCGAAAGATCCACATAGGCGTATGAAGTCAGAAACCCTTTAAGCGCATAGATATCGGTTATCTGATCGGCGCACCTCTGCATATCCTTACCGGTGAGTTCTTTATTGCGGAATTCCATGATAATCTCATTGATTTCTTTCTTGGACAATACGGTTGCTCCCATTACATCGACCTGCTTAATAAAAACCGCCTCCGTGGGAAGTTCGGGTTTCGGTTTTTCCTCTTCCATCTTAGCCTTCATGGTAATCTCAACCGGAAAAACCTCGGCCTTTACTTTCTGCCGGGCAAGCATAGATTCGATCTGATCGAAAGAAGCGCTTTCATCCTCCCCGGGGCCTTCCGCAAAAACGGGAATCCGCATAATTACCAAGGAGAACACCATTAAAAGCAACAATCTTCCCCATTTACTCATTTCCTGCCTCCTTTTTATCAATTCTCATTTATTATTAATATACCCACTATTATAGTAAAATTATATAACAAAGCAATCAAAAGTTTCCCGAAGTTTATCGTATAAACCGCTTTTATCCGGAAATCCAGGGACAATCGAACAAAGGTTCTTCACGCCACTTTCATTTTCCTAAAGCGCGCAACGCGGTCAGCGCATTTTGGCCGGCGGGATATATCTCCAACGACTTCTCCCATAATCTCCGCGCCGTTTCAACATCGCCGATTTCATTATATATAACGGCGAGATTGTCCAATGCCAGCGTAAGCCGGGGATTGATACGCAGCGCGGATTCCAGACACACAACGGCTTGCCGGTACGAACCCTTTTCTTTATATGCCAGGGCAAGATTTATGAGAAAACCCGGTGAAGAAGGACTTAACCCGGAGGCTTTCTTATACTCTTCGATGGCGGCATCAAAATCCCCCTTCCGGTAATAACTCAAACCCAAACCGTTATAATAACGGTCAAGATACGGATTCAGGGATATCGCTTTCCGGTATTCGGATATCGCCTTACCGGCAAGCCCTTCTTTAAGATATTCGGCCGCAAGCGTCCCGTGAGCCTCGGCGCTCTCGGGATACGACTCCACAAGCCGTAAGCCGAGAAAAAGGTCGTTTTTCCAGGCAAGATTTTTTACCGGAGTGACAACGGCGTACCCGGCGAGGAGAAACAAAAAAACGTATGCCGGGATATTTCCCGGTATACGCAGCAGTAATGACGGGATCAGCAGGCAGAAACCGGCGATGGGAATATAGAGGAGCCGGGACGCGCTCACGTTAACCATGGGCACAAAATTCAAAACAGGAAGCAGAGCAATAAAAAAATAGATTATCGAAAAAAAAATCACCGGGGATCTTTTACGCGCTTTAAACGCCCCGGCAAGGCAAACGGCGCCCAGCACAACCGAAAATACCAACCCCGGGATCCCCGTACGCAAAAACAGGAGGATATCATCCCCCCGTAAGGTAGGATGAATAGCCGGGGGGAAGAATAACCAGTATACCGCGCGGGAGAAAGACAGGAACACCACCGCAGCCGATACGGGGAACCGTAATCCGGCGGGGTCACCGGAGGCCGTATTCCGGAAAATAACTCCCCAGATTACCAAATAACACAAAGCGGCAATAATATATCCGGAATAACGATCCCGCCACCGCCGAAGGAAATCCCTGAAATCCAGCTTAAAAGTAAAGAAATAATCATATACCATTAATACAGCGGGCAGGGTAACGGCCATCTCTTTTGAAAACAACGCCAGCAGAAAGCAGCACACAGAAGCCGCTTTCCGGCGCACCCGTTTTTTTCCGGTCACTTTTTGCGCGCGCAGGAATAAAAGAAAGGCGCACACGAAAAAGAAAAACGCCAGCAGGTCTTCCCGGTGGGTAACCACGCTCACCGCTTCCGCGTTAGCAGGATGCAGAGAAAACAGCGCGGCAGACAAAAGAGCGGACTTTTCATCTTCGGATATCCCAAGCGCCAAAAAATAAAAAAGCAGTATATTGGCAAGATGCAGGAAAAGATTAGTAAGGTGAAAACCCAGCGGGTTGAGCTTCCAGATACGATAATCGATAAAATACGTCGCCGTTACCAGGGGACGATAGCTGAACTCGCCGGAGCCTATGCTTTTTATCCGGACCGAATTAACCTCCCGAGGACTGGTCAGATACTGCCTGGTAAAAAGCAGGGGCAGATTTCGGGCGGATTTGACAAAATCATTCTCCACAATCACCCAGTGGTCGTCCCACACGAATTGATTGCCCAGTGAACCGGCATATACCAGCGCCGCCAGACATAGTATTCCCGACAAAACCCAAGCGCTTCCGGGATTACGCTTTATACCGGTAGATACTGTATTCATGGAA
>JAQUSH010000006.1 GCA_028715225.1 Candidatus Aenigmatarchaeota archaeon
CTAAAGTAGACTTACCATGGTCTACGGGACCTACTGTTACTAAATTCATGTGTGGCTTGTTAGCCATTTGCTTCACCTCAATTTTTATATGAAAAATAAATAGGCAATTATAGCCATCCTATTTACCGTAAAATCCATATTAATATGAATCTTTATAAATGTTTGTGTTTCTGGAAGCGATGCGTTTAAATCCTTTTGGATATAAATTAATTTTATGAAGAAAGCTCCACAGAAAGCAAAGGATTTGGTTGTTCAATACCTAGAAAAGGAGAATAACGCCCTAAAAGAAAAGAAGAATGATATCGAAATGGAAAAAGATATTGCTGATTTCACGGTTGCAAAATTAGGAAGTGACATATCTTCTGCTTTATTGAAAGACCATCCAAAAGATTTTTTGGAAAGGGATTATAATTTGGCAATCGATAATCTATGCAAAGATGGTATACTTCAACAAATATATTCCGATAAACCTGGCGAAAGACTTTACGCTCCTATTAAAATTATAGTGGATATGCCTGATGGAACTTCTGGTTATTTATATTATCTAACTGGAAAGAAATAAATAATTTAAGCTTCTGCAACAGGTAAATCTTTATTCAGTCCTTTTCTTTCTCTAATCTGAGTTACAATCTTAGTCTTAATATCATTTGGTACCTTGTCAAATGTAACATCCATCAGAGACTGGAATCCTTTACCAGCTGTTGCTGACTTCAGTGCGCCTTCAAATCCAAACATTTCAGCAACCGGAAGCTTTACAGTAATAATAGCTGAATATTCTTCCTGTTCGATATTCATGATTTCTCCACGTCGATTGTTTACTTCGCTCGTTACACTTCCGATGTGATCTTGTGGAGTGTCTATTCTCAATATCTGCTTTGGCTCTAAAAGTGTTGCTCCTGCCCTTAGCATAGCTTGCTTTATTGCCTGTCTCACGGCAGGTATGACTTGTGCAGGTCCTCTGTGAACAGCATCTTCATGAAGTTCAGCATCATTCAGTCTAACCATAAATGCAGAACATGGCTCATCTGCCAAAGGTCCTTTGTTTATAACGTCTTTGAAAGATTCTTTGATAAGTTCAATTGCTTCATTAAGATACTGAATACCTTTTGTGCAATCTAACAGCATGCAGTGATTTGAAATAAGAACTAAAGATTTTGCATCTTCTCTAGGGAATCCTAATTCTTCTAATTTCTTTACCATGTCTAGATTCTTTCCTTTAATTTCACCATCTCGTATTATTCCTTCTGACATTGCCTTATAGACAGCAGGAGGTATAGGTTCAACTGAAACATAAAATTTATTGTGTTTGTTTGGTGACTTCCCTTCAACTGAAGGTGATTTAGTTTGTATTGTTTCCCTGTAAACAACAATTGGCGGTGATGCGATTATTTCTATTCCTTTTTCTTTGATTTTTCTTTCTACTTTAGCATCTAAATGAAGTTCTCCTAATCCTGACACTAGTGTTTCTCCTGTTTCTGGATTGATTTGTATTTTCAGAGTAGGATCTTCTTTGCCTAATATTTTTAGAACATCAATCAGTTTTGGAAGATCTTGAGGATTCTTTGGTTCCATTGCTTTAGTAACTACTGGTTCAAAGATGTGTTTAATTGCCTCGAAACCATCTATTATAAAATTAGGATCGCAGATTGTTTCACCGCTTATAATATCAGTAATTCCTACTAAACCGACTACATTTCCAGCAAGAACAGTATCAACTGTAATTCTTTTATCAGCAATGAATGTTGTAACTTGCTGCAACTTAGTTGTTCTTCCTGAATCAAGCAAATAAATATCCTGACCTCTTGTAAGTTTTCCTGAGAATATTCTAGCAGTAGAAATCATTCCAGCATGAGCATCATAAACTATTTTAGTAATGCATGCAGCTAACTTGCCGTTTGGATCGCATGCTAAAAGCTGCTTTCCTACATCTGAATTTATGTCTCCTTTCCATATTCTGCCTACTCGATAAGGCTGAGCTTCTATCGGAGATGGTAAATGTTTGATAACAGCATCCATGACTACTATATGCATCGGAGCCAATTTAGCTAGCTCTTCGTCTTTATCCTGTGAACATAACTCCATGATCTGTTTGAACGTGACACCGGTTGCTTGCATGTAAGGAATAGAAATTGCCCATTTTCTAAGAGCGGAACCAAAAGCTACAGAACCATCTTCTATTTTAGGAAGCCATTTGTCTTTGAATTCTGGATCAACATTTCTTTGTATGAATTTGTTAACATCAACAACTATTTTTGCCAGACGTTTCTGAAGTTGCTCTGGTGTCAATTTAAGTTCCTTGATTGCACGGTCAACTTTATTGATAAATAGAATTGGTTTTACTCTTTCAGCTAAAGCCTGCTTCAGAACTGTTTCAGTTTGTGGCATTATGCCTTCGACAGCGCAAACCATAACTACACCACCATCTACTGCTCTTAATGCTTGAGTTACGTCAGCACCGAAGTCAACGTGACCTGGAGTATCCATGAGATTGATCAAATAAGGCTCATTATTGTATTGGTGAGCCATCGTAACAGTTGCACCGTAAATGGTCATCAGTCTTTCTCGCTCCTGTTCATCAATCCATGTTAACATTCTTTCTCCAACTAACTGCTGAGCCATCATTCCAGCTGCTGCAGCTAGATTATCTGTTAAACAAGTCTTACCATGATGGATGTGAGAAACAATACCAATATTCCTAATATTCTTAGGATTATTCATTAATTTTTGTACATTTTCTGAGTATTCTTCTTTACCAGCCATGGTATGATGATAGAAACAATAATATTTAAGCTTTTACTTTGAAGTATGAAATATGAATCTAAAGGATGCCCTAGATATGTTCGGCGCAACGAACAGCACAATGTTTAATACAATAAAGATGTTTTACAGATTAAAAGCCAAAGAATATCACCCAGATGTTGTTCCTTATCTCGGTTTACCTGATGAAGAATGCACCAAAAGAATAAATTACTGGAAACAGTTGGGTGAAGCATACGAAATAATTAAAAAGAACAGTCCTGATGGAAAACAAATAATGTGGCAATCTGGTGAATACTTGAAAAATATGGATGCACATAAGAGAACAATAGATGATATATTAAATCCTGAATCAAGAATTATGAGAGAAGAAATTAAAAGGTTTTTCTCTGAATTTTTTTCAGATGGAGAAAAATATTATGACATGCTTTCAGGAATAAAATTTTCAGATGAAGCCATTCTTTCAGATCCGAGAGTAAGTATACGAAATGGTTTTGAAATTAACACCAGTGATGGTATAAGATTTAGATGTGAAAGACCATTATTGCATCTTGAACAGCGCGCATGGCCTCATGATGAGGGCAATCACTATTTTGAGTTAATAGAACCAATAAGAGCCAGAGACCGTATATACGGAAAACACTATGCTCCTATGTATTTAACTTTATTTCTAGAAAATCATGGGTTAGACCAAAAACTTGGATCAGATATAATCGGAAAAATATGTGAGGATATAAACATCATTGAATCTAAAGCTATCTCAAAAGATAATTTCGTTCCAAATAAAACGGGTGTTCATCCTAAACTCATTAATGAACTCAGTAGCCTATGTGCCAAATATAAATTAAAGGAACTTTCAAATTACCCCCCTAATCCGTCACTTGCTTACAACGAAAGATTTGAAAGAGAAAATATAGTATTCTCCCTACTTCATCATGTAGGATACAGAACGAAAGCTGAAAAAAATGATGTTGGATATGATATCACTACAATTGACACTTCTGATTGGCATGGTGACTATGAAGAGTTCTTCAAATTCACATTAAGCGAAGATGACATGAAATTTATAGAAATACTGATGCTTGGAAATATAATGTTAGATGAACGATTCGTACCTTATCTTTCTAAGAAAATCTAACGATTTATCTTGCACCAAGAGATTCTTTCTCAATTCTGTCTTTCTCTCTTATTGCGTAAGAATCTGAAGAATTATTGTATGCAGCAAATATTTCATCTGCTAGACAAACTGACATAGGCTTCTTTGCCTTTATTGCTTTCTGGAAAGAACCTTGAGCAAATTCTCGAAGAACAATATCTACTCTTCTTTGTGGTGATGTGATAACTGCTTTTCTTACTATTATTCCACCAACCTGGAAAGAAGTAAGCTCTTCTCTCATTGCTGAATTTTCAATTGCTTTGACAAAAACTTCAACTGGGTTCTTTTTTGTCTTCTGTTCAATTATATTGAAAGCATCGATTACAACATTAAAAATAGTTTCTGTTTTTCCTACACATGCTCCGCTTGTCAAGAAATGTTTCTTTCTTTTGTGACCAGGAACATACATGTGATTGATTAATCTTTCAACAATGTTCATGTTAGACTTGTGAAACTGCTTCTGAGAATTTCTTCCGAAGCTCTTTGGAATTATAACTGGCTTAAGATTAATGTATCTTTCAAGGCCAAGGTCAGATACTTTGACTTCTGATGTATCCCATCTATTGAATAATTTTATTTCAGACATTTATCGTGCACCTTTCTTTGCCTTTCCTGTTCTCAATGCTTCAAGCGGTATGCCATTTACTTTAGATACTCTATATTTAATTCCTGGCATTGAACCAATTGGTCCTCTTTGTGAACCGCCTAATCCTTCAATTATAACTTCATCATGTTCATTGATTACATTGATTGCTCCTGATCTTGGGCAGAATGCTGAAACTTCTTTGCCGTTCTTCAGAAGCTGTACTCTAACAACTTTAATGATACCAGAGTGAGGTTGTTTCTGCTCTACCCCGGTTTTTTTAATAACTATTCCTTTAGCCTGAGGTGAACCTTGTAAAGGATCTTTTCTTTCAATCAGTTTTAGAACTCTGACTTTGTATTTCGTTTTCTTCCATTTCTTCTGCATTCTCTGCTTTTTCATTTTTCTTCCGTTGAATTCTCCCATCTATTCACCTTTAATTGTACTGTTTATTTTAGAACCAAGTCTTTAAAAACTTGATGGTAGCCCCGGCAGGATTCGAACCTACGTCAAACGGTATCTCCGTTTCGGCCTCAAAGCTTTAATGCAAAACACCAAAGCCGTCTATCCTTGGCCACTAGATTCCGCGAAAGGTTGAAACAACAACGATTCTCGACGGGGCTAGTTCAGGGCTACTAATTTTAATTTGTGTTTAAGGTTATTAAAACTAATCCTTTTAAGAAATAAATTAATTTCTTCCTGTCGACAAATAAAAATCGCGTTTATAGTTATATTAGTCGGATGAAATCCTAAAGAGATTAAAGCCTCTCTAACATCTTCTAATAGAATCCTATTATTATTCTTAAATCCTATTGACCATCTACCGGATCCTCTAGCCTGTTCAAATACTGTTCCATCAGTATCAATTAGACCTCTTATACATGCAATCAAATATTCATTATTTTGTTTAATCCATCTTGGAATTGTAATTTTATTTTGTATTTTATCTCCTGGAATTAGCCCAATTGTTAGTAAAAAATTTAATAGATTAAAACTTGCTAATCTTAAATTTAATCCTAAACGATCTTTCTCAAATCCAAAAGAAACTTTTGAATTAAATAAATCTTCTATAAGTGGCTTAACGAATTCTAAAAGATATTCTTTATCTGTTATTGAATTTCCGGTAATCTTAATTCTATAAATACCATATTTTTTTGATGAATAAATGTTTCCGTCTCCAAGCATTATACCAACAAATTCTGCTAACTTCTCATTCTTTTTTGGTGTATTTATTATTTTTAACACTCTGATATGTAGAATAATTTTTTAATATAAATCTCATTTACCCACCTTGGTAGTGAAAATAGGCTATTACTTTAATATTTATATTGTTGAAATATTTAAGTAGTATATACGTGATGATATGCCAAAAAAAGAAACTAAAGAAGATAAAATCGATCCAAAACAATTGCTTAGACAAATCTCTAAAACAAAACTAGATACTTCTAAACTAAAAGAAAACGATCATAGAATACTTGGACAAAAATTAGATTTGTTCTCATTTAGCGAAACAGCACCAGGAATGGTATTTTGGCATGATAAAGGATTAATCATTTATAATGAACTTATTGCTTTCTGGAGAGAAGCTCATAGAAAAGCTGATTATCAGGAGATATCAACACCACAGATTTTGGATAAAAGATTATGGTTGATATCAGGACATTGGGACAAATATAAAGACAACATTTTCTTATCAACTTATGAAGACAGGGAATTCGCGGTAAAGCCGATGAATTGTCCAGGTGGAATGTTTGTATACAAATCATCTCCAAAATCATACAAACAGTTACCGTTGAGGGTCGGTGAACTAGGTATTGTACACAGGCAAGAATTGTCTGGTGTTTTAGCTGGATTGTTCAGAGTGATTAGATTTACGCAAGATGATGCTCACATATTCTGCACTGAAGAACAATTAGCAGATGAGATAATAGGAATAATGAATTTAATCGATGAATTTTATAAGAAATTCGGTTTGCCTTATCATACTGAACTTTCAACAAGACCTGAAAAAAGAATAGGTTCTGATGCGATATGGGACAAAGCTGAAAAAATACTTAAAGACGTTCTTGAAGCTAAAAATATGGATTATAAATTAAATCCAGGAGACGGGGCATTTTACGGACCTAAGATTGATTTTCACATAAAAGATTCACTTGGCAGAACGTGGCAATGTGCAACGATACAGTTAGATTTTGCTATGCCTGAACGTTTTGAGTTGGTATACAAAGGATCTGACAACGAAGACCACAGACCTGCTATGCTTCATACTGTAACTTACGGATCTGTAGAAAGATTCATCGGTGTTTTGTTAGAACATACAAATGGTGTATTACCAGTCTGGTTATCACCGGTGCAAGTAAACATAATCTCATTTACTGATAAAAATATACCAACTGCAGAAAGGGTTCTGAAGACTTTCAAAGACGAGGGAATTCGCGCAGAAGGTGACTTTGTTGCATCTACTGTTAATGATAAAGTTAGAAACGCTGAGCTAATGAAAATCCCTTATATTATAGTAATTGGCGACAAAGAAGAAGCAAACAGCACATTAGCTGTTCGTGCTAGAGGAAAGAAACCGCAGTTTGGTGTAAAGATAGATGACTTCTTAGAACAAATTAAAACAGAAATCAAAGAAAGAAAATAAATTACTCTTTTTTGAATCTAATACATACTCAGAAAATAAAACTAAATTAGCATAAGACTGCCGCGGTATTCTGATTTTTCTAAATTTCTTTCCATTGTCCTTTCAGTTGTTCTTAAATTTTCATCCTTTTTTCCAAATTCATCAAAATATTGTGCATCTCCTGTTCTACGATCATGAACAATAAATCCAGGAATGCCGAATGAAAGTGAAGTAACATGCATGTCTGGATATTTCTTTCTCATATCTTCTATTGTTAGTTTTTTATCATTTACATTCATAATTATCACAAATTTTACAAAGTGTTCCAATATGCATCAAACATTGGTCCAAGCACTTCTTTTGCTACATGTGTTGACTGTGACCAGAATGACAAATCCTGTGTTGGATGTACTTTCTTGTCATCTGTTAATGCAAATACAACATGATTGCCATCAACTATTGCAAATCTTCCCATTGTTCCTGTTTTGTCAGACTGCTTTACTGTTGCAAATCCTTTGAAATGTGCAACTTGTTCTGAAACTTCTTTTGAAGAAGGTGCAATTATTCTCACCTTTACTCCTTTGCTTGAAGCTTTCTTTAGCAAATCTGCATGATTACTATGCAATTCTTTCATTCCGTCTGCTGTTGTTAGAATTGAAATATCCGATTTTGCACCTTTGAATAATGTTTCTAATTGTGTGTGCATTGAATGTCTTCCTTTTAGTGATCCTAACATTTCGCCAGGTTCAACTAAATCCATTCCATCTTTGAATATTTTTGTTAATTCTTTTGTTAATGGAGAATCCTGAAATTCTGTTATTCTGCCTACCATTTCATCTGCATCAGTGTGTATTTTTTTCTTTGCACGTTCCAATGCTTCAGATGGTGCAATAGCAACATATTTTAGTGGTTTAGTATTTTGAACAATAACAAATCCCTTTTCTGCTAGAGATTCTAATACGTCATAAGTTCTAGAATGAGGTACTTTTGCCAGTGAAGATAATTCACCTGCACTAGATGTTCCTCTAGATAGTAAAGCTACCCATAGCTTTCTTTCGTATAGGTTCAATCCTATCTGTTTCAATGCGTCAAATACTTTTTGTGTTGCTACCATTCAATATCACCACTCGTTTTTTACTTTGTATTGATTATTACCGGTATATAAGCATTATCACTTAGTTGTGAATATGCATCCTTTATACCTAATACTATATACTACCGATAAGTATATAAACCTTATTACTATGTTTGCGTAATTACTTTTTCCAAGAATTTACTCGGCTTTAGGAGTTAATTTTAGTTAAAAACTGCTTGTAATCAAGCCCTACCAACGGTCTTAGTATCATGAGCTCGGTTTTAGGCATATTTTCAGCTGTTTTCTCTCCAGCTACTATGGCTGGTATATCATAATTCTCAGGTATCTTTGCAAAGATGTTAAATTTTTGACCAATGTGCCATTTCTTTAGCTTATTGATTAGCGGTTTCTTGTTAGAAACTGCAAAAACCTCGCATCCTCTTTTCATCAACAGCCAGGATGCTACTAAATCCTGCTGATCGTTTAATATTCCGAATATTTTTCCGCCAGAACCTAATGGCAATCCGCCTGGGCCGTCTATTTTTTCAGTAAATATGTAAGTCTTGTTCTGCCTACACTCTATGAATAATTCTTTTTCTGGATTAGACAAATCAACTTTTCCAGGAATTATATATCCTACTTTAACGGCAATATCCTGAGATGTAAATTGATGAGAACCTGATCGTCTTGCACGTATGGCGAATTTCTTTTTTCCTGGTTTGAATATCTTTTTAGATAGTTTCTTCATCTCTTCTATCTTAGAATCACAGACATAAACCGGTGATAATGATGTTATTCCAAAGACTTTCTGTAATCTTTCTATTGATTTGTCAACATTCTTAGTATAAATGAATATTCTATTCATTTCATTTTTTAGTTCATAGTTGATTCCTTCTAAAGCAGCACGAATATTTTTTATCAATATTCTGTTGAATATTGTCCAGACCTGTTTAGACTTTAGAGACTGTTCTCCTACTCGTATCAAAATGCATTCCGGCTTCATAAAGAAGAATATATAACCAAGATTAATAAATGATTATGCGACTCTTTTTATTTCCTTTAGCGCAACATACATTTCATTGCAATCTGTATATCTTTCTAATTTATCCTCAGATATCGCTTTGCCAATAATATCATGTACTTCTTTCGGTAATTCAACTACTACTTGCGAACCATCAATCAGTGGGTTTTCTCTTATTAATTTACTGAATACTGATCCTATCTGATATACATCGTATCTAAAGTCTATCATACTATCTCCTTTTCTATATTCGGGGGGAACATCGTTCCATGAACTTTCTCCTTCTTCAAGAAAGTAAGGTTTTTTCGAAATATTGTAATCAAACAATTTTATTCTCGGAAGCTGTCTATCAATGAAAATATTCTTGGCTCTTACATCATGATGAACAAAGCCTAGATGATGTATGTGTCCAAGAGCAGATGTCAATTGCTCCATGATGCTTAGAATTGTTTTGGTGTCCCATTTATATCCTATTTTCCCTTTTAAAGGATTTCCTCCAGTACTGAAGACAGTATATAACATCATATCTAGAATTGGCCAATCTACATATTCATAAATTTCTACTATCGTACCTTCCTGTTTTGTATCTATTTCTATCGGTATTAGCAAATTTGGATGTGGATTTTCTATCAGTGTATTTAACATATTCGTATAGGTTTCTGATAGTTTGGAGTTGTTTTTCTTCACTATCACTTTCTTCCCATAATCATTCTCTGCCTCATATATTTTCGATAAATAAGTAGACTTATCCGTTTCGATCATGTTTCTTAGATTCATCTTTACCATAAGAAAGATATTTTTTTAAAGATATTTAAACACATTCTGAAACATTTATATGTTTAAAGACTATGGTATATCAATTATTTCTTAATTGCAAAATATGGTGTGTTATTGATTTGTTTGAGTAAAATTTCTATTCCACCAGAAGGAAAATTTAAGCCTCTAGTATCGCTTTTTACAGTAATAAAAATATTCCTTATTTCATTTTTGTTATACAGTTCTGCACCATTCAACACAATTTGCATATATTGTAGAGCAACATCGTCTTCTTCTGTGTGTATAATACCATAAGCTGTTTTATAGATATCTTTTAATGAACCTTCAATCTTTTTGGAATCTTCTATTCCGAAGGTTTTCTTCAATTTTGCTTCTTCTTTCTTTGCTTTTTCCATCTCTTTATCTAAATATTTTGGTTGGTCTCTTTCACTATTTCGGTAGCTGTCATTGCCCATGCACTATTTTTATTAAGAAAATCATAAACTTTCAGAGCTTCTGAAATAGCAAATTCTTGACCATCTTCTAAAGATGTTTGAAATTTATCGATTGAAATTGCTGTCATAATAAATAATACTACCGAAAAGGATTTAAATGCCATACTCATCAAATTTATATGCTTTAAAATATAACAGTGTTATATGAAACCATATTGTGAAGTAGCTGTTCAAAATATTCTACCAGGTGTTCGTGCTCTAATAGCAAAAGAGCTTATGGAAAAACATAAACTAACGCAACAGGGCGCAGCTGAAAAACTTGGTACATCGCAGGCAGCAGTATCACAATATTATAGAGCAGTTCGCGGATCTAAAACAGATTTCTTATCTAAAGATAAAGAAATAAGCGAAAAAATACAGAAGATAGCCGGAAGAATCGCGTCTGGCGAATTAAATTATATTTCTGCCTCTGAAGAATTTTGTGAAATATGCAAGCTAGTTAGAAAGAAAAAGATGATATGCGAGATGCATAAAAGTTCTTCTGAAAAACTTTCAGATTGCAAGAAATGTCTGTGTTAGCGTTTGAACCTTTTTCTCTCCGCTAAATAAACTTCTTCTATTATTTCACCGATGACGGTGAATATGAATGACAATAATATTGCTACTCCAATTACTTCAATCATTTCTTCTGTTTTTGTTAGAAATACTGCAGTTACGTCTTCAACTACGCCGAATGTAAGAAGTATCAAAAAATATAATATAAATTTTGTATACTTTCGTTTATGTTTTATGATGTGTTTCTTTATGTGAGGATGAAGTTTTTTGCGAATCATATGATCAGGATGGTGGGCCTGCCCGGATTTGAACCGGAGACTTCCAGTTTTTACAAAGCGCAGTCAACTAAAAAAGCTAAACGCCTTTTTATAAGACTGGCACTCTAACCAAGCTGAGTTACAAGCCCATTATGTATTTATTAGTTAATCTTAACAATTTAAAAATATGCTTAAAGAAGCTGTAACACGAGAAGTAGAGAAGACCTTAGAAAACTCTGGATACACTATCTGCGAATATACTGGATGTTTTGATGTAGTTGCAAAAAAGGACAAACTGCTTTTGCTAAAGATACTTCAGAATATAGACTCTTTCTCGGAAGAGCAGGCTAAAAATCTTAAGATAATCGCCAATAATCTTGAAGCAACTGCCATTCTTATTGGTGAGAACACGACTCGAGAGAAATTAAAAGATGGAATTGTTTATGAAAGATTTGAGATTCCATGCATCACTCCTAAAACACTGGATTCTCTGATTGCACATGAAATATTTCCTAAAATGTACAGAGACAAAGGAGGACTTTATGTTGAGATAGATTCTGCTGTGCTAAAAGAAACCAGAGAGAAGAAGAAGCTAACACAAAGAGAATTAGCTGAAATGGTCGGAATAAACAAGAAAGTCATTTATGAACACGAGAAAAAAGAACTGAGAATGATTTTAGATATAGCACAAAAATTAGAAGGAATATTAAATAAGAAAATGATAAAGCCAGTTGATGTCCTAGCTGTTAGCCGCGGAGAGATACAGACACATCCAAAAGATGTTCTTGAGAAGGATGTTGGTTCCAAGCTTAGCAAAATCGGATTCAAAATAGATTATGTAAAACAGGCGCCATTTGACGTTTTTGCAAAAGAGAAAACAATGATAGTTTCTGATGTCGAATCTAACAAAAGAAAAATGAAGAAACGTGCTGCAGAATTAAGAGGATTCATACACACTGTAGAAAAACCAGCTGTGATGATAACTGAAGAATCTAAAGAAGAAAACGTTGAAGGAATTCCTGTGATTAAAAGAAAGGATTTGAAAGAATTGAGTTCCAAGGAAGTAGTAAAAATAGCCAAGAAAGCGAAGAAATAAAAGTCTTATTTACCAAGTATTATTATGAGGCAATTCGAAATTTCTGTTGAAAATAAAATAGGTGCGCTAGCTTACGTCTCTGACTCGCTGGCGAAAGCATGCATCAACATTAAAGCAATTTCTACAGACTCTCGCGGAAATCAGGGAATCATAAAAATCGTTACAGACGATGAAGAATCTACTAGAGACCTGCTTAAGCTTTCTGGCTTTGATTTCAAAGAACATGAGATAGTTCCTGTCAAGCTTTTAGACAAACCAGGTGAACTAGCTAAGGTTGCTAGAGCAATGTCTAATCTGAATATTAATATTGAATCTGTTTTCTTGATGGATCGTGAAAAGGGAGCTGTTCAGATAGCTTTCAAAGTAGATGATTTAGCAAAAGCTAAAGATTTGCTTAAATAATTACTCAGTTGTCTTTCCGTTAAATTCTGCTTCGTTTGCTTCAGCTATTTTTTTTGTAGCACGAACAATTCCATCTTTGTGATGAGCTGGCGAATATATGGTATAAAGTCTGAGATCTTTTGTTTTCGAGACATTGACCACATTGTGCCTTGCGCCAGATGGAACAACGATTGCACTTCCGTCAGTCACAGAATACTTGTGTCCGTCAATAATGACCTTTCCTTTTCCGCTTTCAAATCTGAAGAACTGATCATTGCCTTTGTGAACTTCCATCCCGATTTCTTCTTTTGGTCTAAGCGACATAAGAACCAACTGACTGTGCTTTGCAGTGTACAGAACTTTTCGGAAATTCTTGTTTTTCAACGTTAACTTTTCGATGTTCGCAGAAAATCCTTTCATAATTATATGTTGTCTTGGGCGTTATATAAAATTATCTTGCATAACCTTTAAATATCTTTAAAATCTAGTATACTTACATACACATAAAAATATGAGGTGAATTATAATGAATCAAAATCAGAATCCATATGGCAATCAACCAATATTAGTTTTGCCAGAAGGAACTTTAAGATCAATGGGAAAAGGCGCTCAACACGCTAACATCGCTGCAGCTAAGGTAGTAGCTGATGCAGTTCGTACAACATTAGGTCCGAAGGGAATGGACAAAATGCTTGTCGATTCTATGGGAGATATAATTATTACTAATGACGGTGTTACAATTCTTGAAGAGATGCAGATAGAGCATCCTGCAGCTAAGATGCTGGTAGAAGTTGCTAAAACACAGGATCAGGAAGTTGGTGACGGAACAACAACAGCTGCTGTTATTGCTGGTGAATTATTGAAGAAAGCTGGCGATCTTTTAGACCAAGAAATACATCCTACTGTAATTACTAAAGGTTACAAATATGCCAAAGAAAAGGCTTTAGATATTCTTAATAAAATTTCTGAAAATATTACAGCTAATGACAAAGACACTCTTATGAAAATCGCTATAACTGCGATGACTGGCAAGAGTTCTGAAAGAGCTGCAAATCATCTTGGAAAAATATGCGTAGATGCAATAAACACTATTGCAGAAGGAAAAAATGTGGACACAGAAAATATACAGGTTGAAAAGAAACAGGGCGGTTCAATTGAAGACACTGAATTGATAAAAGGGATAATTATTGACAAAGAGATAGTTCATCCTGGAATGCCAAAATCTGTAAAAAATGCAAAAATTGCTCTGATTGATTATTCTTTAGAAATTGAAAAACCTGAAACAGACACG
>JAQUSH010000007.1 GCA_028715225.1 Candidatus Aenigmatarchaeota archaeon
TTCATTTGTTTTCTTCTTGTATATTTTTTTAAGCTCTCTCATGGCAATCTTAGGATCTTCCATGACGCCGTATTCAACCTTGTCTCCTCTAGGTATCTTCCAAGCAAAACCATTCTTCAGTGGCCAAGTCTCAACTATGTTAGATTTTTTATCTTTGTCATTTTTATCGTAAACAAATGCGCCAAGAAGAAACTTTGGTGTTTTTCCATTGATGCTCTTGCGAACAATGGACATCGGACCGTCTGCTCCTATAATATAGTCGAAATCGTACTCTTTTCCATCTGCTTTTATTGTTCTACCAGAAACATCAGTAACATGTTTATTCAAAAGTATCTTAGCTTTGCCTAGAGATGCAACATATTGATCAAGTTTATCGTGATCCAAAACCATCATTGCTGGATCCATTATTAGTTCAATATCTTTTTTAGGGAAATGTATGATTATCTTTCTTATTCTGTGCTTTACTAATTTTTCATTCTTAGGAATAAAATCCCACAAACGTTCAGAAACTAAACCTGAACAAGCTTTCTTGCCAATCTTCTTCTTGTGCTCAAATACAGTAACATCATGATATTTAGAAAGCCTGTACGCAAGGTAACCTCCTGCTATTCCGCACCCAACTATGCCTACTTTCATAACATTTATTATATATTGGTTTTATAAATCTTAATAGGATATTGATTGTTATGAAAAACTACAAGCTTCAGATGTTAATCCCAATGATAATCATAATATTATGTGGCTCCTATCTTCTGATTCAGAGCGAAAAAGGACTTAATTTAGACATAGATTTCAAAGGAGGCACAGAAATAACAATAGAATCTTCTTATTCGCTTGACATATCTAAAATAGAAGATGTTCTTAGCAAGTATAGCGTAAGCATAAGAGAGGCCAAAGGCGTTTCTGGATATTCAACTATGATAGGATTTGATTCAAGCATCAATCCTACAGACGTGATTAATCAACTTAAGCAAAACGGTTTTACTATTGAAAGCTATTCTGTTCAGACAATGAGCCCTTTGCTTAGTGAGTCTTTCTTTGACCAGGCTAAGATTGTATTGATGATTTCGTTCATCTTCATGGCCTTTGTAATATTCTTTATATTCAAATCTCCTCTGATAAGCGCTTATATCGCTTTATGCCCTGCATTTGATATTATTGAAACTCTAGCTTTGACACAACTGCTAGGATTTAAATTGTCTCTAGCTTCGTTCGCAGCATTGCTTATGATAGTTGGTTATTCTGTAGACGATGACGTAGTTGTTGCTAAAAGGGCTTTAAGCAGAACAGATGTCAGCATGGAAGAACGATTCAAAGGTAGTTGGAAAACTAGTGTAACAACTACAGCAGCAACCGTAATCGCATTAGCTTGCTTGTTTATGCTATCGGTGTCAAGTGTAATAACACAGATTGCAATATTCTTGGTAATCGGTCTGACATTCGACTTCATGAATACGTGGCTATTGGATGCAAACTTATTGAAATGGCACATTGAGAGGAAAGGTGTGAAATAATGAAATTTGGCTTACTGAAAGACTGGAGACTAATTTTGATGTTAGTTTGTTTAGTTGGAGCAGTAATAATGATCAATCCATTTTCTCAGGCAGGTGTTATAATCAAGTCTGTATCAACTGATTCGCCATTTTATGGCGTAGTTACTGTTGGTGAAAGAATAGACTGGGCAAATGAAAAAACGATTTCATCTGTTTCAGATATAACACAGTTTGAAAATTATACTGGAATATTCAGATTTATGCACAACGGAAAGCTTGACCTTGTTAACATAAATGAACCAGGATTAGGAATAAATGTTGACAAAAAATCATTTACAAACATACAGCTTGGAATGGATCTAGTTGGTGGTACAAGAGTTCTTCTGAAACCAACAGAAAACGTTACTGATGAGACAATACAGCAAGTTAAGATTGCATTAGAAACGAGAATAAACACATATGGTCTAATAGAAGCTGTAGTTCAACCAATCAAAGATGTAAGTGGCAACCAGTACATACAGATAGAGATGGCTGGAGGATCTAGGCAAGAGATAGATGATCTTCTTGCGAAGCAGGGTGAGTTCGAAGGAAAAATACCAATGCTTGTTACTTTTGAGAATAGCGAAGGAACATTGAAAATAGGAGATTACTCTTATGATGTTATTAGTCACAATGAAAGTATTGAAGTGAACAACAAACTTCTTTCTCAGAATGATACTTTTGTTTTAGACGGAATTAATTTCAGAGTTGAGAACTACACTGATGAAAATGCTATACTGACTGCAACAGTATTTAGTGGAGAAGACATAACAAGTGTCTGCATGCAGGACCAGCCTGGAATATGTACATCAAGATTAGAACAGGCATCAAATGGTTACAAATTCATGTTCCAGATATTTGTAACAGAAACAAGCGCAGAGAAATTCGCAGCAGTTACTAAAAATATGAAAGCATTTGTTGATCCTAACTCTGGCGAATCTTACTTAGAATCAAAAATATATTTATATTTAGACGGAAATCTGATAACAAGTTTGGGTATTGCTTCTGACCTAGCTGGAAAAGCTTACACCCAGCCAGTTATCACAGGTGGTAGAGAATTAAAGGAAGACGCTATAAGTGAAAAACTAAAATTGCAAAGCATTTTGAAGTCAGGGGCTCTGCCTGTAGGATTAACATTAATCAAAGCAGATGAAATAACTCCATCTCTTGGTAGAGAATTCAAGAATGCTGCGATGAGCACATCTATTATTGTCATGCTTGCAGTTTCTTCTGTGATTTACATAAGATACAGAAGAGTTAAAGTTTTGATTCCGATGATTATATGGTCTGTATCTGAACTTGTATTAACTTTAGGTGCAGCAGCTATGATACACTGGACAATGGATCTTGCTTCAATCGCCGGTTTGATTGCTGCTATTGGTACCGGAACGAACGATCAAATTATGATTATTGATGAAATATTGCTAGGTGAGAAAGAGAAAATATATACATTAAAACAGAAAGTAAAGAAAGCATTCGCTATAGTCTTTGGTGCAGCAGCTACAATCATAGCAGCTATGCTTCCATTGTTGTTTATCGGTATAGGAGTAATGAAAGGATTTGCTATCACGACAGCATTAGGAATTTTAATTGGTGTGTTTATTACTAGACCTGCATTTGCTATGGTCATGGAAAAGGTTTTGGACAAAGAATTAAATAAAATGGTTGTTCCTAAAACAAATTAACTTTTAATTTTCATTATGGCAGCTGCGATATCTCCTTCGCGTTCTAGAGCATCTCGAGCATCATCTTCGCTTGCGCCTGTCTGATCCATTACCATTCTTACATCTTCGTCTGAGAATCCTTCTTTGCCTTTTTCTTCTGCGTGTCCTGTTATTTGGTATGTTTCATTTCCGCCCATCTTTATCTTCATTATTTCTGGATTTGTTATGACAAGTTGCTTAGAACCTTTTTTGATTATGACTTCATCTGCTTCTATCTTCTCATTCTGTATTCCCATCTGTTTCATCATCTTCTCTATTTGCTTTTGATTCATTGCACCAAACATACTTTTAGTATGTATAGAAAGTATAAAAATCTACTCCCTAGATGGGTAAATAGTCTTTATTCTAAAGGATTTCTGAAAAAAATTATGCTAGAAATATTGTTTGCTTTAGGGTTTGGAATAATCTTTGGCTTAGTAGCTGGTCTGCTTCCAGGCCTACATCCAAATAATACGATACCAATTATACTAGGCATGACATTTCTTTTCTCTCCGTTGACAGCGTCTATTGTCCTCATATCATCTGGAGTAGTTAATATATTCATCAATTTTATACCATCCATACTTCTTGGCGCTCCAGAAGATGCTTCAATTCTTAGTGTTCTGCCAGGACACCGACTGCTTCTAGAAGGAAAAGGATTTGATGCAATCAAATTGTCTGTTATGGGAGCATTCGGAGGCGTTCTATTCTCAATCGCTATGCTTCCGCTGTTCAGTTTGTTTATACCGACCATATATGATTTTATCAGACCTTACATTCATTTTATTTTGATTCCAGTTGTTGCGTACATGATTATTAAAGAAAAGGGATTTGATAAATTAATAGCATTAATCGTATTCTTGCTTTCTGGATTTCTTGGTCTCATTGTTCTTGATTATTCTGACGCAATGTTATTTCCTCTGTTATCTGGATTGTTCGGATTGCCGACACTTATCATAGCAATAAAAAGCAAAACATCACTGCCTAAAAAATTTGAAGAAACAAAAGAAAAAATGAAACTAATCAAACCGATAACCATCGGAGGGCTGAGCGGCATACTTGCTGGGCTACTACCTGGTTTGGGCTCAGCTCAATCTACAGCTCTGACTCAGCAGGTTTTCAGAGATGGAGATAAAAGCGGAAAGAATTTTTTAGTTTCAGTTGGAGCAGTTGCTAGCTCTGATTTAGTATATTCTCTTTTTGCGCTTTATCTTATTGGCAATCCTAGATCAGGAATAGCTGTTGCCGTATCTAAACTTATGGAAATCGGATTCAACGAACTGATGATGTTTGTAATAATAATCCTGATATCAGCATGCATCGGTTTAGTACTTACACTGAAACTAACTCATATAACTCTTCATTTTCTTAGAAAGGTAAATTATTCTAGATTGTGTTTGTACACAACAATATTTATCTTGGTTTTGATATTCTTGTTTTCAGGTGTTGCTGGATTGATTGTTGCAGCTGTAGCCACATCCATCGGTATGATTGCCAATTATACTAACGTAAAGAGAACTCATTCGATGGGTTGTTTATTATTGCCAACAATACTTTGGTTCGCTGGTATTAAGCTAATTTAAATCCTTTTAGGTATATATTATAGTATGTCAAAAACAAAATTTGAAGAGGGAACACCGTATAAGATACATTATAGTAGACACAGCAAAATACCCAATTACGTCCATAATGTTGACCAGTTTATGTGGTATCGTTGTATGTTAGCAAAAGCCAAAAGAGATCCAGAGACTTATACAAGTGCTGTGAGATTTAATCTTCCTTATGGATTTAAAGGCGAAAATGATGATATTTCTCCTCCAACGCATTTAATAGTTGTTGGCGACGGAATTAGGACAGACTGTTATTTTGTAAGAACATGGGAAACATGTTCAAATGGTCCAATATCTTACTCTCCTAAAGAGGATGATTATAAACGCGCACCTCCTTTACTATGGCATATATTCTCACATGAAGCCGTAGACGGATGCGGACAAATCAAAAAATCAGAATTAAAAGATAAAGATGCTATTATGCTAGACAAAATCCCTACAACAGAAATATGTCCATTCATAAAAAATGATAGATATGAAAAAGTTGCTAATAAGATTTATTATTTCGATTGTCCGAATTCAGATACGTTAGTGATTACTTCAAAATGCAGAAAACTGCCGGAAAAGAACGAGTTTATATTACGTTTTATGCCAGATACACGCGATAGGCCAGTAAAGAAAGAAAAGAAACTAATAGTAAAAATGGTCGGTGGTTTGGGCTATTATTCGAACCTCTTAGATAAAGAACCGCATACTAGTAATTTTTCTATTCCATCGTTGCATTATTCTGATTACTAATTCTCAAATTCTACAAATTTCCCCATGCTCCCATTTCCTGAAAAGTAAAGTGCAGAACCACATTCAGGACAATGACCATTCAGGGTAGGTCTTCGAAATTCCCAATGGCATTTTTTGCAAACAACATGATCAAAACATTTCAAAACAGTCTTATCTGGCGGATCCATCTTTCCGAATATGTCTCCGAAACTTCTTTGCCTTGATCCTTCTAAAAGTTCTGAGGAACTAATTCCACAAACTTCAAATATTCTTTCTAGCGGTGGCATGACCTGATTCTGAATATAATAAGCTGGATCTATCTCAAGCCCTTTTTCTTTTACATAAGCTGGATCTTCTGCCCTCTTTGATACAAGCTGATTTCCTTTAATTATAACATAACCTAAACGCTCGCCTATCATGTTTCCTCTGGAAGGATCTCGCTGCATTATTTTTTTAGCGAGTTCAACATGCGGCACAACACCGTCATACTGATCAACTGATTTTGTCACACCTTTTACAATAGCAAGTTCATCAAGAATAACAGTTCCCTTTGATATGTCATGTGCAACATTTCTAACAATTTTAGCAGCTTTAGACACATCTCCTTCTTTTAGAATAGTTTCTAATACCTTTCTCATTGTTTTTGTTGTTAGTTTGCACCAATCTCTTCTCACAGTTTCAATTCCTTTCATTGCTATTTTATCTTTCCAGACTCCGTCAACTTTTTCAAATGCCCATCCAGCGTATCTTTTCTTGGCAAGAATCAAAAATCTTTTGAATAATTTTTCATTTTGAAGTTCCAGTCCTTCTAATCGATCTGTGACAAATTTAGCTATTTCTTCTCCAAGCTGGCTTGCCTGATCTAAATCATTTATTCCTGTTTTAACGAAGACTGAATCGGTATCTCCATATACGACCTTAACTGGGAAATTTTCTTCAACTAGCTTTTTGGTTTTGGCAATATTTTCTCTTCCCCATGATGTGATTGAAGCTGCAACTTCTGGCTGGAAGAATTTTCCTGCTGCAAATCCAGTGTAACCATACAAAGAAACAAGCATTCCCTTCAGTGCATATTGTTTAGCATCAAGTATTCTTAGCGCTTCCTCGTCTCTTTCTTTTTTCATCAGTCCTTTTACTTCAAATCTGGTATCAAAATAGTATCTGGCAACATAAGGAAATATTCCTTCTTTAAGATCTTTCTTAACGAATGCAGCATTTATCGGTGACAATCTGAATTGTTCTTCCTTGTATTTTTCCTTGTCTTTCAAAAGTGTTGTCGGACAAATGTTATAATGCATAATCATGGAAGGGTACATTGACTTGAAGTCTAAAACTAAAACACAGCCATCTGCATGGAATCCTACATCTGGCTCCAAGACAGTTGCTCCCTTGTATTTTATTTCGTCACTAGCATCTGTAATTCTTTTTGGTTTGCATGGCATCACATAGTTTCTTTTCTTAAGCTCATGCAATAAAGCATTCTCGTGACGAGCTGCCTGGCCTGTCATGAGATCTTCGAATATCAATCCTGACAATTTTGACATTTCAATAAACTTGTTCATGTCAACCAGCTTATGAGATGTAACAAGCTCTAGTGCAAGTTCGGAGTCAACCTTGCAATATTCTATAAACTTGGCAAGATCTTCGCTTGATCCTTTCCATAGTTTTGCCATCTCTCTCCATCCCCCAACATCAATTTTTGTTTTTCCTAGAAGTGTTTTCGATACTGTATTCAAATCAAATCTGACAAATTTGTGAGGCTGGTCATAAACAGAAAGATATCTTACGATGTAGTATGGATCAACTATTGCTCTCCCTGAGATAGTTGTTCTCTGCGTCATTCCATATTTTCTCGTGAATGATTGTTTTTCGGATCTTCCGATGTCTCTTGGTATGTTTAGAACTTCCATTCTTTTCAGAATGTATGGCATATCATAATTTTCCATGTTGTATCCGACAAGAATGTCTGGATCATAATCAATAAGAATGTCTTTGAATTTTGTAAGCATTTCTTTTTCATCTTTGCATATAATAGTATCTTTCGCTATTGTGTTTTTTGTTAGTAGAACAATTGATTTTTTTCCTTTGTGCTCATGAGAGAAGACCATTGATATCATATTTATTGGATCTCTTGAGAAATCCGCTAGACCTTCTTTCTGAATTACAACCGTCTCTGTGTCAATTGCAAGATATTTTAACGTTGCATTCTTAATGACGTCAATTGGTTTTATTGTTTTGATTTCTATTGCTTTGCATTTCACGGTGTGTGTTCTTGCTGGGTTGCCGTCAACTTCTGCCCATCCCATGCCTCTTAGTCCGAAATCTACCATGAATCTATATTTGAAGAGTATGTCTGCTTCATAAGGAGTTCCAAATTGTTTTGACCATTCTCGTATCTCAGGTGTTTTAGATGGATCGCGTCCAATTATCTTAATTATTTTTTTAGGTTTTTCAGAATATCCTAGTGGAAGGAACTTTTCAACAATATGAGCACTTAATCCCTGCTCTTCTATTTCAAATTTAACATCGTTGATGTCATGATCGCTGTCAACATCAAGATAAAAATATGGAAGAAACCCTTCATAGAATGCGCACACACTCTCTCCTTCTTCTGTTTTCCCAAAAATTCTCACAACTGGTTTTCCATTAACAATAACATAATCGCAATCAAGAATCTGTAAGTTTGTTTTCATTAAATCACTAAACTAATTAACATACTAAATTATTTAAAGAAATTTGTGCTGCAAGAAATAGGTTTAAATCTTTATTTCTATTGTTTTTTAATATGAAAGGGCAATTTGATGAGGAGATTTTCAGACGCGGTGGAGAATTAGAAGGGCGTAGCAACCGGGGAGGAACATTTGCATATTTTTCTACAGTTGACGGATCAGTTGAAATCATATGCCCTCAGTTTAGAAAGGTCGCGAAAATTGACTTTATGCCTGACAAATTAATAATATCGTATTTTGCAACTCGAAATGAGGTAGTAGCATATATACATGGTGGAGAAGTAACTGTTTTAGAAAACCCATATATTCTCTGGGACCAAGAAGCTTGCTCTAGATTTTGATTATATTTCTATTTTTTAATTCTATCAGGCACTTTTCACCAACTATGCTTATCGATTTGTAGTTTGCGCTTATTTCTTTGTTTGTAAGAACGATATCAGGCGCAGTATCTATAAGAAAATCCTGACTGTTTATATTGACAAATCTCTTTTTAAGGGCTGTCAGTGGATCGCTGTCGAATAAAACAAGTATGTTAACGCCGTCTATTTCTAGCGAGACTGGAGTAACTATGTAGTTTAGATTTCCGTCTGTCTTTTCCTCGTTAGAAACTATAAAGAATTTTGTTCTTGGGTAATGTTCTTTTATTTTTTCGACATTGTCACAATTACCGACAAAAACATAATCAGCATTAATGTCTATCTTGTTTTCAAAATCGTGGTTTATTATGAACGCAACCTTTGTATCTAATTCAGAGTAAGAAACTTTTCTCAACGGAACATCTGGATAAACTATTTTTTCTCCAAATAATATTTTATTGTTATAGCTTCCTGATGCTGCAACAATATCATCAAGTGAAACCTTTTCTCCTACATCTCTGTCAACTATGACTCTGACAGAACCTGTCTTGTCTTCTAATTCTAAAAGCATATTGCCGTTGCTAGGCTCTTTGCTCTTTACCATTCCTATTACGCTCACCTTTCCATTACTGCATTTGTTTATAGAAATTATGTTGCTAAGTTCTACTTTCTTCATAAGAAGCTCTTGCGTAAAATCATATCTTTTATTAAGAACGTCTATCAAATCCTGAACACTTATTTTCTTAACTTTCTTCATGTTCTTTAGAATCTTGAAGCTTGTTGATTTTAGATAGTTGTTAATTATTTCACTTGTAAGAACCAGCGGTCTATCTTCTTTTGTTTTAGCAATTATCTTGATTATGTCTGTCTCATTTAGAGTTTTTAATCTGTCATTTGCATCTGGATCTATCAGTACACCAAGACTGATAAGTTCTTTGATATATGTCATAGCATCACAAAAAATTCTGCTGAAGCATTTTCTGAAGTTTTCCTAGTGCTTGCTCTCCAACACTGACTGATACCACTCTTGTTCTACCATAGCGTCCTTTTGATACGACCTTAGTGTTTATCACGCCAAACAAATCAAGTTCAGCTATAAGATCAGAGATTCTTCGCTGAGTCAATGGTTTCAGATTGTTGTCTCTGCATACTTCTGCATATTTTTCTACAATTTCTCCTGTTTCTATATTTGTTTTCTTGTCTAATTTCAAAATTGCCCACAAAACTGCCTGAGACTGTTTAGGCTGTGCTCTTGCAAATTCAGTTGTTCTGTCTAAATCTATTTTATCCTGAGCAGCATCAACGTGTTCTATTGATACCTCTTTAACATTTGATCTTTCAGCAAGTTCTCCTGCAACTCTAAGCAAATCAAGGGCTCTTCTGGCGTCTCCGTGCTCTTGGGCAGCTAAAGCAGCGCATTTTTCAATAACACCTTCTGCTAATGAATTTTCTCCGAACGCATCTTCTGCTCTGGTTCTAAGTATGTCCTGAAGCTGAACTGCGTTGTAAGGAGGAAATATGAGCTCTTCTTCAGATAAAGAAGACTTAATACGAGGATCTAGGTTCTCTATAAATCCAAGATCATTTGTTATTCCGATTATTGAAACTTTGGAATTCTTCAAATCCTGGTTTATTCTAGTCATGTTGTAAAGTATTTCATCTCCGTTCTTCTGTATCAGTGCATCAATCTCATCTATTATTAAAATAACATTCTGTTTCTTAGATTCAATACATTTGAAGAAAATAGAATAAATCTGATCTGTTGGAAGGCCTGTAAATGGCACCTCAACTCCGAATTCTTTGGATAAACTAGCCAATAATCTATATTCTGTGTCAGCAGCTTTCATTTTACAGTTCAAATAAATGACTTTTGCAGGCATGCTTGAATCTTTGGATCTCTTTTCTAACTGATCGCCTACCATTCTTGTTATCAGTGATTTGCCTGTTCCGGTTCGGCCATAAATAAACACATTGCTAGGTTTCTCTCCTCTAAGTGCTGGTGCTAATATCCTACCAAGATCATTAATTTGTGCTTCACGATGAGGTATCGTACTTGGCGTGAAAGATATTGTAAGAACAGAACGGTTAGTGAATATAGAATTACTTGTTAAAAATTTATCAAAAACATCATCTAGTGTCATTAACCCTCACTTCCTTTGAAAATAAGGTGCGTGAATATATATAAACATATGTTCACGTTACCCCCTTTCTTCCTATGGAACTTCACATGAATTCACCGATATAGGAAAAATAGGTATATGAACGTTCATTTCAGGGGCTCTATCCTTTATTTCCTATGGAACGTGTTTACTAACGTTCGTTCTGTTTGACCTTCGTTTCTTATAACGATGTTATTATTATTATATATGTATAAATATATTTTGTTATAGGCCACTTCGACAGGAAATGCAGGGCTGGGGGTATTATTTGTAATTTTTCTTAAGAAGATTAGAAAGTTCATCAGATTTCAAATTAACTAATGCTAATGGTATTGATTCTGTTTCTGCAACACGTCTAGCTAAAGCATCAATTTCACTATCCTTTGTTTGCAATATAACTAAACCAGGTTTTAGATTAGTTACTTTAAGCGCAACCATTGAGCTTCGTCCAGAGTGAGCACCTGTAAATATTAGAGCTCTTTCATTGGTTAATCCATACATTTTAACCATTTCTGTTGGTGAAAATTCAACAATAGCCTTTAGAGCATCTATCATTGTATATCCATATATCTTACTTTCAGTTAGATCTTTCCTTACAACTATATTTGCTCCTATTTTCCTGCAGAATTCATCAACAGTAACAGGTTTGTCAAATTCCTTAACTATAGCACCTGTATCACTTATTGTATTTTTACCAGGAGTTGTTGAAAAGTCTTGAATTATCTTTCCGCCGCGCTTTTCATCTATATCCATCATAGCTGCTACCATTTTTTTAATAATCTTAATACCAGGCGACTGTCTTCGGCCGTTCTCATAATCAGAAATAACAGAAGGCATAATTTTTAATTCATCAGCTAGAGCTCTCTGCGGAATCTTAAAGATGTTTCTCCATTTCTGTATAGTTTGTCCTGGATTAGAACTAAGTACTATCTCACCTGCTATTTTTTTAGATAAAGAATCTTTTGCAGCTTCGATTTCTTGCATATATATTAATTGTCGTATATCACATTTAAAGGTAACGTTAGAACTTGATACCAGTTAATGTTTTAGTATCAATAACACCTTTTATTGTCCTTATTCTATTTACAACAATCTCTCCAACTTTTATATGGCTTGATGCTTCAATTTTTACGATTGCAGAATATTCGCCACTAAGTTCATTCACTTCAGAAAGCCCCATTTGTAAAAGAGTATCATAAACAGATTTGTCTTGCCCAGGAGCAGTTGTTATTAGTACGTATGCAATCGCCATAAAATATATTAAACAGAAAAGGATTTAAAGCGTTCTGTTATCCGAAATATATTTACAAAACCTAAATCTTTATATTAATTGAAATTCTAAACAAACTTATGGCAACAGGAATTTTTGTTAAAGATGCAATGGTTTCAAGAGTAGTTACAGCTCGTCCTGCACAAACAGTTCAGGAAGGAGCAGAACTTATGAGAAAAGAAGATGTTGGTGCACTAGTAATATGTGAAGGAAAAAAACCAATCGGAATAGTAACTAGAGAGGATATGGTTGTTAAAGTTGTTTCTAAGGATATGAAAGCATCTGACCTAAAGTTAAAAGACATAATGAACAAGGCATTAGTTACAGTGGAGCCTGATGTAGATCTGGCAGATGCAGCAAGAACAATGTCAAAATATGGTTATGAAAGACTTCCAGTCGTTTCAATGGGAACGCTTGTTGGTATTATTTCTGATAGAGAAATAGCTAAAGTAGCGCCAGCTGCTATAGAGATACTAAGAGAAAGACTGACATTAGGTGAAGAGGAAGAAGAACCAGAAGATGAGCACGAAGAAGTTACAGAAGGTGAGTGCGAGATATGCGGAAACTTTTCTGAAGAACTTCATAGCATAAATGACAAATGGGTATGTGATAATTGCAAAGACGAAGCTGAAGGTCTGTGATAAATGCTAAGATAATGTTCTTTATTCTGATTTTATTAGCAGTTGCTCTAGAAGTTGCTGGTGATATATTTTTTAAGAAGTGGTCAATTGAAAACAAAAATATTCTACTCTTACTGGGGATATCAATTTATTTTATCGGTAGTATTTTCTGGGCGTTTTCATTAAAATATGAATATCTATCAAAGGCAATCACACTATTCACAGTGTTAAATCTAATTGTTGTAATCTTAGTTGGAGCCTTATTTTTCAAAGAAAATTTAACACTAATGAATAAATTAGGTATCTTATTAGGTATAGTTAGCATAATACTATTGGAGCTTTAGTTATGATAATCAAAGTAAAGGTCAAACCAAATTCTAAAAAATTCAGCGTTCAGGAAGGAGATCCGTGGATAGTATCTTTAACAGAACCACCTGAGAACAATCGTGCTAACTTAGAATTAATTAAAGAAATGTCAAAACTTTATGGTTCGTGTAAAATAATAAAAGGAATTAAATCAAAATTAAAAACAATTGAAATTTAGTCATTCCTTAAAATACTGTTCTAAAAATTCACCAATTCTTCTCATTTCATCTACATTACATTTAGCGTATAACTTCAAACCATTCCTTCCATATTCAGTTAAATGATATCTTGAACAAACACCCTTTCTTGGAACCGTTTCATTTTCTATTTCTTTATTTCGAACTAGACATCTTATAGCATTTTCAGTACGCGTATCATCTAAATCTGTTAATATTTCATCTTTTGTAGCAGAACATTTTTTCCTGCTTTCTACAGTTTCAATATACTTTAATACTATTACGTCTGGTCGTATACCATTGGGTATCATAATTTAATTATATATACAAAAAGCTTAAAAATAGGTGTTAAAATTAGAAATCTAATAATGCGTTTTTTCTATGAATTTTAAGTCTTCTGCTATTTCAGGACGCATTGCAGTTGCGATACCAACAATGTCTTTTCTTTTATTAACGTCCATAGTATCAAGTTCTTCTTGAACAATTCTAACATCTTTAGCAACTATTAGCCCTGTTGAGTTCATACTATTTCTGAACAGATTAAAATCTTCTATATCAGTTTTTAGATATGGTCGATCCATACTTGGA
>JAQUSH010000008.1 GCA_028715225.1 Candidatus Aenigmatarchaeota archaeon
CGGTGGGAAAAATACCGGCTGTATTTCGATAAGCAATTCCTTTTTAGCTTCACTAAGCAAAGCTTCAACAGATCTTGCAACGTCTAAAGCATTAAATCTTTTGATTCTTAACAAATCCTTTTCAATGAAAGCATCTGGATTCCAGCCAAAGTTCTTCATATGCTGTATAAGATTTTCTTCTGGTTCTTCGAAAGACATGTATAATACTTTTTTACCCTTTTTGCATGCATTGTATGCAAGTTGTAAGCAGAATATCGTTTTACCTACACCAGGTCCTCCTTCAACAAGAACAGCATTTCCCTTTGGTATTCCGTGTTCAAATAGATTGTCAAATCCAGGTATGAATGTCTGAACATGATCTATTTTGTGTTCAATCTTTCCATCTATTTTAACAGAAGCCTTTTTATCTATCTTTTTGATTTTTATCTTCTTAAGAGCTTTTTTTGGAACCTTTTTTATTTTCTTAGGTTTTTCAATCTTAAGTTTTTTCACAGGAACTTTCTTTATTTCTATTTTTTTTGGAATATTTTTAATCTTGATTTTTTTAGGCTTTATAATTTTAACAGGTTTTGCCTGTTTCTTTATCTTATTTATTTTAGTCTTTTTAACATGTTTTTTAGAAACGATTTTTGTCTTTTTCTTAGGTATTTTTTTGACAACTTTTGCTTTTTTAGCAGGTCTTTTGAATATAGACATAAATGATTTTCTCTTAGCCATAGTATAATTTAATATGAACCGGTATAAAAAGCTTACTTAGCATGAGAGAAATCTATTTATATTTGCTTATAATTATACTCATAAGCATGACAACAATCATTATTGCAGAAAAACCAGACGCAGCGAAGAATATTGCGAATGCTTTAGCTGAAACTAAGGTAATCAGCAAGACGAGCAAGTATGGCGTAGATTATTATGAGTTTAACAGAAAAGGAAAAAAATATATTGTGGTCGCTGCAGTCGGTCATTTATTCAATCTAAAACAAAAAGGCAAAGGATGGGAATATCCGATATTTGATGTTGAATGGATTCCTAGCTACAAGGCAAGAAAACTTTCAATGTTCTCTGAAAAATACTTTAAAACTTTAGAAGATCTGAAAAATTTAGGTAGCGAATTCATAATAGCTTGTGATTATGACAATGAAGGTTCCTTGATTGGTTACAATATTCTTAGATTCATATTTAACAAAGAAAATGCAAAACGAATGAAGTTCTCTACACTTGCTAAACCAGATCTGATCAAATCATATGAAGAAATGTCTAACAAATTAGATACAGAAAATATAGAGGCAGGAATAGCCAGACACTTTTTAGATTTCTATTACGGTGTAAATACTTCCCGTGCTTTGACATTGGCGATTAAGAAAGAAGCAAACAGATTTGCTATGCTTTCTGCAGGTAGAGTTCAGGGACCTACACTGACAATGCTAGCTGACAAGGAAGCTGAAATACAGAGATTCAAACCAAAGCCATACTGGCAGATCGAGTTAAAATTATTGATAAATGGAAAAGAGGTTATTGCACTTTATGAAAAAGAAAAGGTATTTGACAAAAAAGAAGCTGATTCTGTTTACAAAGACAGTAAGGGAAAAGATCCTGTTGTTAAAGATGTTACTAAGAAAGAATATGTTCAGGCTCCGCCTGTTCCATTCAATATTACTTCACTGCAAACAGAAGCATATAGATTATTTGGTTATTCTCCTAAACAAACAGCAAATATAGCTCAGGATCTTTATACTAAAGCATATATTTCATATCCAAGAACATCTTCCGAAAAACTACCACCAAGCATAAACAATAAAGAAATACTGATGGCAATATCAAAGATAGACAAATACAAGAAAATATGCGAAAAGATAATTAAAGGAAAAGTTGTTCCTAATGAAGGAAAAGGTAATGATCCTGCTCATGAAGCAATACATCCAACAGTTGAGCCACCTAAGAGAACTCTAACAGGTCCTGGCGGAAAATTATATGATTTAATATGCAGAAGATATCTTTCAATATTTGGCGAACCTGGAAAAAGAGAATCAATGAAAATAACTCTTTTGCTTGGCAAGAATGTATTCTCTGTGACAGGAAGAAGAACAATAGAAAAGGGTTGGATGGAATACTATGGTCCTTATGCTAAATATGATGAAGTTATATTCCCAGATCTGAAAGCTGGAGACAAATTAAAGATGAAGAAACTTGAAGTTCTTTCTAAAGAAACATCTCCTCCTCCTCGTTTCTCTCAGGCATCCATAATCAAAGAGATGGATAAACGCGGACTAGGCACCAGGGCGACCAGAGCAGGCATACTTGATACTCTTTATCAAAGAGATTATATTGTTGACAAAAGTATTCGTGTTACTGAACTGGGAATGAAGATTGCAGATACTTTGAAAAAATATGTTCCAGATCTAGTTGATGAGAAATTAACTAAGAAGTTTGATAAGGATATTGAAAATATCATAACAAAGAAAGCAAAGAAAGAACCTATCTTGAGCAAGGCAAGAACAGCAGTTACTAAGATTTCTGATGAGTTCAAGAAAAATGAATCTAAGATTGGTAAAGCATTAAGTGGCGCCATCGAGAATACTCAGAATGAGAAGGTGACTCTTGGCACATGTTCTGATTGTGGCGGAGAATTAAAAATATTGTTTAGTCCATTCTCAAAGAAAAAGTTCGTTGGATGCACAGGATATAACAAGTGCAAGATATGTGGTTTCTCAAAGAAAGCTTGCAAATGCAAGTGTACGATATGCGGAGGAATAAAAGGAAAATGCAAGTGTGCTTGGAAAGAAAAAATATGGAATCCATCTTGTCAGCGTGGCTATCCATTGCCAGGATTTGCAACATTCCAAAAACTTGGAAAGATATGCGAAAAATGCAAGACACCTATGATACGAGTAATAAGAAAAGGAAAGCGTCCATTCAACATGTGTTTGGCAATTGACTGCGAAACAAAGAAAGACTGGGGCAAGCCAGGAGAAAAGAAAGTTGTTAAAAAGAAAGCAGTTAAGAAAAAATAGATTAATGTTTCAGGCTAAGAAGAAATGAATAAGTTCCTTTTATGATTGTAAGAACTGCGAAAGTTGTTACAACAAGTATTCTTATTTCGCTTATGACTAGGATTCCTGTTATGATATCTATCCATCCCATAATACTCCTGAATCCTTTTTTTCCAGAAATAGAAAATATTCCTTTAACCAAAACAAATAAGCCTAAAACAGATACAAGTGTTCCTTTCATTCCTGCAAGTAAAAGAAATCCAACAACTAAATCTAACAGGCTCAATATCAATAACATCATATATTTAGTAGGATAAACAACTTTATATAAGATATTTTTCAATTATTTTTATGGATAATTCTTATCTTCGTCAAGAAAATGTTAAAGAAGAAGATGACAATCGAGAATATTTTAAGAAAGGAGATTGTGGACACAACGTTTTTCTTATTGCCGGCGAATATCACTGCTTTGCATGCGAAAAGGATAGAACAGAAAAATTAGCACATGCCTAATTTCTTCATAACAGCTAAAACATTGTAGCATCTTTTTCCTTTGCTTTTTTTCTTCAAACCGTAGTATGAGCACCAAGAACAGTCGCAGGATATTTCTTTTGTTTTTTTGTCAAAAGAAACCTGATGTTCGTGCACGTCTTTGGCATTAACATAAGTTACTTTGAGATATATTTTTTTAGGGGTTTCATCTGTTTTAACTACTTCACATTTTTCTGCTTTTCTTTCTTGAGCTGTAGAGAACATGGTAGATATTATGATGAGGTTCTATAAAACGATATCTTTATATACTACCTGTATAGTAAATTATACTATTGAGGTTGTAAAAAATGAAAGTTGAAATCAAGAAGAAAGGAAACACAACTGCGATACTGATTAGTTTTGATACTCAAAATGAAAAATTTGAATCTCCTTCCGAGAAAAGCAAATTCTTTGAAAAACTATATGGAAGAAACCAGACTATAAAAAAAGAGAAGAAAAAATATTTTTACAGAAGAACCGGTCTTATGGACGAGGTTCCGCATATCAAAGTTGATAATTCTGTTTTTATCATAGCAATGGAGCAGATGAAGATGATGGAACAGTTTATGAATGAATGGGAAGAAAAGGTAATGTTCAAAACTTTTCCTGTCTTGCTAGACGAGGAAGAGGCAGAACAATTGCAAGAAATTCCAATTCAAACAGAAGAAAGCTTCAAACCAATTGAAGTTCCTAAAAAGAAAAAAGGTGATTAAATGACAGAGATAAAGCTTAAAGTCGGCGAATTGACACAAAGAGACGAATATGGCAAAGGAATAGCTAGAATAGATTCCAAAGACATGACAAAGCTAGGAATCAAAGAAGGAGATATCATTGACATAAATGGCAAAACAGGCGTAGTTGCTATAAGAGCATATCCTGTTGATATCGGAAAAGGAATCATTAGAATTGACGGTTTAGTCAGAAAAAATGCGCAATCACCTATAGGAGAAATGGTCACAATTAAAAAAGCTGAGATTAAAGATGCTAAAAAAATAATATTAGCTCCAGCTGAAAAAAATATTTCTATGCACATTGCTCCAAATCTTATCAAACAAAACATCTACATGCGACCTATGAGAAAAGGAGATGTTATTATTCCAAACATGGTATTCAAGAGAGAGCACGACGAAGAAGATGAAGCTCCGGTTGATCCATTTGCAGACATGCCACCTATAATCAAATCTATGCTTGGTGCAATGGGAAGTCCAATGAACAGGGGAGAAGTTTTCTTCAGCGGTCAGACAAAATTGGCTGTCGTTAAAACAGTTCCTGATGGAATCGTGCAAATTACAGATGATACTGAAATTGAAATGAATTCAGAAGCTGTTGAAATATCAGAGATGAAAATGCCTTCTGTTACTTACGAAGACATTGGTGGTTTGAAGGAAGTAGTACCTAAGATTAGAGAAATGATTGAAGTTCCTTTAAGACATCCTGAAGTATTTGAACGATTGGGTGTCGAGCCACCAAAAGGTGTATTACTATATGGACCTCCTGGTTCTGGTAAAACATTGTTAGCTAAAGCTGTAGCGAATGAATCAGGCGCACACTTCATATCAGTAGCTGGACCTGAGATAATGAGCAAATGGTATGGTGGATCTGAAGAAAATCTTAGAAAAATATTTGAAGAAGCTGACAAAAACGCACCAACGATAATCTTTATTGATGAAATAGATGCTATTGCACCAAAGAGAGAAGATGTTTCCGGAGAAGTGGAGCGCAGAGTTGTTTCACAGTTGTTAACACTTATGGACGGTCTGAAGAACAGAGGAAAGATAATTGTTATTGCTGCTACGAACAGACCAAATGCAATCGATCAAGCATTGAGAAGAGGCGGGCGTTTTGACAGAGAAATAGAAATCGGAGTTCCTGACAAGCAAGCTAGAAAAGAAATATTGCAGATACATACTCGAAACATGCCAATGGAAAAAGAAATCAGCATTGAAGAACTTTCAGATAAAACATATGGTTATGTCGGTGCTGATTTAGCTGCTTTGGCAAAAGAATCAGCTATGTCTGCTTTGCGAAGAGTATTGCCAGAAATATCCGAATTAAAGGAAAATGAACCTATACCTAAAGAAGTTGTAAAAAAGTTGCGAGTAACTAAGGAAGACTTTGATTACGCATTGCACATGGTACAACCGTCGGCTATGAGAGAAGTAATGATAGAAGTTCCTAAGGTCAAATGGGCAGATGTTGGTGGACTGGAAGAAGTTAAAGAATCTTTGAAAGAAGCTGTTGAATGGCCTATCAAACATCCTGATAGTTTTGAAAGATTAGGAATCAAAGCACCTAGAGGAATACTGATGTACGGACCTCCTGGATGTGGTAAGACAATGATTGCTAAAGCAGTGGCAAATGAGGCTAACGCTAATTTTATTTCAATCAAAGGACCTGAAGTGTTCTCGAAATGGGTTGGTGAATCTGAAAAACAAATCAGAGATGTATTCAGGAGAGCAAGACAGGTAGCACCATCTATAATTTTCATAGATGAGATAGATTCAGTTACACCAAAGAGAGGTTCAAGCGACGGTTCGCATGTAACTGAACAGGTTGTTTCACAATTGCTTACAGAAATGTCTGGTTTAGAAGATCTGAAAGGTGTTGTAGTTTTAGCTGCAACAAACAGACCAGATATAGTTGATCCAGCTTTGTTAAGACCTGGACGGTTTGATAAAATGATTTATGTGCCAGCACCTGATGAAAAAACAAGATTAGAGATATTGAAGGTGCATACTAAGAACATGCCATTGAAAGGTGTAGACATAAAGAAGATTGCTACAAAAACAGAAGGATACAGTGGAGCTGATCTTGAAGCATTAGTTAGAGAAGCTGCACTGATTTCACTTAGAGAAGACATCAAATCTAAGGAAGTAACAAATAAACATTTAGAAAGTGCTTTCAAAAAAATCAAGCCATCAATAACAGACGATATGTTTAAGAAATATCAGAAAGTTGTTGAAGAGCTGAAGAAGACTAAGCTTGAAGAAGAGAGCAAGGCTAGCCGATATATCGGTTAGCTACCTTTGTATTTTTTTAATAATTTATCTATACTTGCTTGCAATTTATAGATTCCTTCTTCTATTCTTCCCATTCTACAGTTTGGGCAATTGCAACCATCTTCATAAGTTATATTATTTTTTGCCATAAAAGTATTTATACAGAAAAACTTAAATACTGAATGTATCAGACTGATTTTCTAGCTAAATCAATGTCTTCTTTTTTAATTGTTTTTCTTCCAGCGTGGTTTGAGAATTTGACTGCGTCTTTAGCAATTACATTAGCTATATCCATCAAAACTTCTGAGAAAGCATCTGCTGCCTTGTCACTTACACGTTCTGCTCCGTTCATCTTAAGAATCTCAGCCATAGGAGCTGCTGCTATTACAGATCTTTTTCTTGGCATAAATATTTATTAACCCATTCCGCTATTTATATCTATGCCTAAGTTGAAAAGAGAACTTGGTTTATTTGAAATTACAATGTACGGCGTAGGAATAATTCTAGGTGCTGGAATTTATGCGCTTATTGGAAAAGCAGCAGGCGTAGCTGGTAACGCACTCTGGATGGCGTTTTTAATCGGTGCAGTCATAGCATCTCTTACAGGTTTAAGCTATGCTGAACTTGGTTCTATGTTTCCAAAAGAAGCAGCTGAATATATTTATACAAAAAAAGCATTCAAAAAACCTGCTTTGTCATTTTTGATAGGATGGTTGATTATAGCAACATCTCTGATATCTGCAGCAGCTGTAGCATTAGGATTTGGCGGATATCTGAACGGATTAACTGGTTTTCCGATTGTTCCTAGCGCAGTAGGTCTGATTATAGCATGCTCGTTTTTGAATTTTTACGGAATGAAGCAGTCAGCTAAAATGAACATAGTATTTACTCTTATAGAACTTTTAGGTCTTTTGATCATACTTTTCATAGGAATTCCTCACTGGGGTTCTGTTGATTATTTTGAAATGCCAAACGGATTTCCAGGCATATTTGCAGCAGCAGTTCTGATATTTTTCGCATATCTTGGATTTGAAGACATAGTCAATGTATCTGAAGAAACGAGAAAACCAACAAAAGTTATTCCTAAAGCAATCATAATTTCAGTCATAATAACAACAATAATCTATATGCTGGTTTCAATATCAGCTGTCAGTGTTGTTTCATGGGATGTTCTTGGCCAATCTTCTGCTCCGTTAGCAGATGTTGCAGCAACTGCTCTGCCAGGTTCAGGTTTCTGGCTGTCAGTTATAGCTTTGTTTGCAACAGCTAATACCGTATTGATTATCTTGATAGTTCATTCCAGAATGCTTTGGGGAATGGCTAAAGACGGCTCTCTTCCTAAAATATTGTCTAAAATACATCCAACAAGATATACACCGCATGTGGCTGTATTTTTGGCTATGATAGCATGCATAGCTTTTGCTCTCAGCGGAAACATAAAAGCTGTTGCTGAGATAACTGACATCGGAGCATTTTTGATATTCATATCTGTTAATGCTGCTCTGATTTACATGAGATATACTCTTCCTAAATTCAGAAGACCTTTCAAGGTTCCTTTCAGTATAGGAAAGATGCCAATTCTTCCATTGCTAGGTTTGCTGTTTTGCGCCTACATGCTGACGCACTTTGAAACAAGAATAATGCTGATAGGATTGCTGATTACTGTTGTTGGTGTAGTGTTGTATTATTTTATGAAGAAATACAAAATGATTAAAGTTTAGTTGTAATAATCGGAACTTCACCGACTATTATTGTGTGTTCTGTTTGCGCGACTGGCTTTTCAGAAACTTCTTTTAATGGATAATAAGGATGTATTGCGTTTAACTGTATTAGCTGTTTTAATATCATGTCTAATTTCAATTTAGAAATACCGGTAATCCATCTTTTTGCAAACGGCAGTCTGGAAAAATCATTTCTGGCTAACTCTAAAACTTTCCTTCCTTCAGGCGTTCTAAGAGGCCGATCGTTTAGCCATCTAAATATCTCAGCTTGTCCTGAATCTTTGACTTGTCCTGCTCCGGATGTGCAGAACGGTTCAACTGCGTAAATTTCTCCTTCTCTTATCTGATATCTTGAATCTGTTTTTATGTTTGGCACTGTCATGCCTGCATGCAGATCAAATCTGCTAAGACTATGTCCTGTAAGATTCCTGACTGGATTGAAACCAAACTGCTTTGCAGTTTCTTCTATAACTTCACCTATCTCTCCGATAGTTGTGCCAGGTTTCATTACTCTTATTGCGTTTTCTAGCATTTTCTCAGAACATATGATTAAATCATCTTTTCCTGCTGGACGAATCGTGACAGCTGTGTCGCCAATAAATCCATCAACATGCGCACCTACGTCCAGTTTGACATAATCTTCTGCTTTGATTTCTGTTTTATCATCTATCAACGGTGTGTAATGTGCAGACAGTTCATTTATAGAAATATTAACTGGAAACGCCGGACGACCGCCTAGTTGTATTATTTTATGTTCTACGGCGTTAGCTATATCTAAAAGTCTGGCTCCCGGCTTTATCATCTTGGCTCCAAGTTGCAGAGCTTCTGCTGTTATTCTTCCTGCTTTCTTGTACATTTCAATATCATTCATTCAAATCTTTCTCTTTAACATTAAAGACACTCAAAACTCTTAAAGCTGACGGGATGATTTGATTTTCAATATAATATTTTTCATCAATGTTCTTTATTTTAACTTTGTTAAATGATTCTGCTCTCTCTGAGTATGAACCCTTTCCTTTAGTTATTATGAATTTAACAGTTGTTCCGACTTTAACATTTCCTATCTTTTTAGCTACTCTAACATGTGCTCCTATGTTTTTGTATTCTGATATTGGTTTTGTAAGCTGAACAGTTATTATTAAGTCTGTTAATTTTATTTTATGCTGCTTTACTTTTTTGATAGTATTTTTCACGTAGTTTACTGCTTTAAGTTTTTGGTTATTTAGAACGAACTTTAAGACTTCTGTCTGCATGTTTTTTGCTAGTGAACACCAGTCTTCTCTGCGAGTTTCGAAACCACGTATTGTCATTTCTCCTTTTCCGTTCATTAAAGCATATTTCTTTTTTGCACCACGACCGGTCTTAGTTGTAACGAACAGACCTTTTTTGTATGTTCCACGATATTCTAATTTGATTATACCAGGCAGATCGTTGTTTACTTTCTTTAAAAATTTCATTACTTTCTTCTGATTTCCTGATAAGAATACTGAATCAGTGTCTGAGTAAATGACTCTGAAGCCTTCTTCTTGTGCTTTAAGTATTACCATTTGTATGTAGCTTCTTCCGAATGCTGAAATCGATTCAGCGCACTCCACGCTGTAGTATGGGCTGTTCCTGTAACCGAAATAGCCGTAAGCTATGTTTGCTGCCAGCTTAAGCTGCTTTTCTTTTTTAGCTAACTTTTCATCATACTTCTTTTCTAGCTTCTTTTTTATTTCCCACCTATCTTCTAAAATCTTCTTTATCCGTTTTGGTATTGGAGCTATCTTATCCTGGCAGAACCACCTGTTAAATCCAGGAACCATTACTTTGGTTTTGCATTGTTTGTTAAGAGTAGTTGGATCGATGTTATGAGTGACTATTATAGAAGGATACAAATTCCTGAAATCTAAGACAATTATGTTTTTATGTATGCCTGTGATAGGCTCTTTGACATAACCGCCTTTGTACTGACGCATACTAAGATTAAGAAAAGCCTGAATATAATATTAACTAATCTGTTGGATTGAATGAAATTGATGGAATATGAGAAATAAAAAATAAGTTATATTTAATTATATTCTTGGTAGACTAGCCCAGTTGAAAGCTTCTCGTAGTATATTATAATTCTTGTTTTCTTTTTCTATCGGCATAAAGGCAACGATTTGCATACTATCCCCGTAATGTTCAGGATGAACTATTACGTGTGGATCACCAAAACGATCTCCATTAAGTTTGTATCCAGTTGTTGCAAAAATATCAATCGGTTCTTTATGAATACATCCATTTTTAAATTCATCATTCATACGTCCATATATAAATTTATCAACACCAAGTGTGCCAATCTCAGTTAAACTTAATTTTCTGCTCGATGATTTGTCGTTGCACGTACTTTTAACACCGATTTCTCTCAAACTGACAAAGTTTTGGCGTATGTGATTATATCTAATAGAAACAACAGGAATCATAATTTCACTTTCACATTTCTTTTTTCTAGGAACATATTTTGAAGGAAGGTTATCAGTACTATCCTCATGCATTATTTCTGGGATTATACAAGTTCTAAAATCTTCAGAGGTGTATCCATGTTCTTCATCACCAGTCCCATCTCCGGGACCAAACAATACCAGAGTAGCATTTGCTATTTTCCTTTCCTTATTATCATAAGAAAATTTAAGAGTCGTTTCACCTCTAGCAGTATATCCTTTATTTTTAGCTTTTTTCATTTTATGCGTATTAGAAAAGTTAATAAATAGTTGGTGTGGCGGGTTTGTTCTACTATTCATTATAAGTGATATATCATTTAAAGAACGCTTTATTACTGGTTGTAACGCATCAAAATCAGGATCTTTTGGAGTTCCCCATTCATACATACGATATTCGCTCATAGTAATTGTATGTCCAGAAAAGCTTAAAAATAGAACAGGTTGTTCTCAAATGAGAATAATTTGTTGTATTGTTTGTTCATGATAAAAGTATAGAATAGGTTGAATATATTGTTAATCGGTTGGGTTAAACGGTAAGTTAAAATAGTAGATATTTTATATAATTTATGTGAGAAGAGGCAAGGGAAATATTCGTGCACAGAAAAGAAGATACAGAAAAAGACAAAAATATACACATTGTTATTTTAAACAAGATGATAATCATTCTGGTGGGTTGCTTCATGAATGTAAATTCTGTCACAAGTATTATTGCTCAAATCATACTCTTCCGGAGAATCATGAATGTTTTGGTTTAAAGAAATATAAAAATATGGTTAAAGATGTTGGTTTTGCCGGAATCTATAGACAGCCATCGATAGAAAAAAGTGAACATAAGAGATATGGATTGAAATCACAGATAGAAAGACATCATGAACAACATAGAAAGATAGATTTACATAAATTAAAAAGATTGTTTAGAGGAAGAATGTTAATTTTAATTTTGGGTATAGTTGCATTTGTATTTTCATACATTGCATCTTACTACAGCAGTGTAGAATTATTTGGATGGATAAATACAATACTTTGGTTAGTATTTGCTTTCTATCTTTATAGTGGAGCTTTCCATTATACTAATTCATTAGATATGTCTAACGACTTAGCAATGTGGGTATCAAGAATTATTGGTGGCGTCATAGCATTTTTTGGATTATATTTTGGGTTTGCTTTATTGGTAGCTAATAGCTTATTTATGGGTGGCACTAATGCTCTTTCGGTCGGAATAGCTATTATATTTTTAGGTTTAGGATTGCTTGGCATATTCATGTTATTTAGAACTAAAAGAAGATACCCACATCTTTATGTTAATAGATAGGTGGAATGATTGATATGATAACAGATACATACATGCTTGGGCTTGCACTTGCAACTCTTGGAATTAGCATTGCTTTCCCAGCTCTTGATAAATTGGGTAAGATGACCAAGAGAAAGGCAAAATTCTTTTTGGTTTGGGGCATTATTTCTGCAATCATTGGAATTTTATCAATGCTAGTCGCTTACTTGGGTAGTCTATAAATATTTATCCATATCAAATTCCTTTTTCGATCATTTTGTAAAATGTTAAATATCTATGGTCTTTTTATACTATAAAATATAAGTTACATTATGAATAGGTTATCGATTATATTCTTTCTAATCTTAGTAACAACGCTAACAATGTCGAATATAGTAATTGCGGATAATAATAATTATATTGACAATAGTTATGCTAATATAGAAGGTAACAATATTCAAATACAACAAACAAGTCCGTTCTTAAACAAATATGAAATTGATTATATTGTTAAAAATTCAAAATCAAATTTTATTATTGATTTTTCTTCAAATGCAAAACCGATAGAATCATCAATAAATCCTTTAGTAACCTGTCATGAAGTTACGTCCCCCATTTTCATTATATTCGTTAAATTAAATGGATATTCTTGTAACTTCGGTAAAGTTGAAGCTGGTAACAAGATTCATATAGAATTTCAAAATACAGCAACTCCACTGACTAAAACTTTCAACATGTTCGGTGTTTAAATGACAGGTGATCTAGAAAGCAATCTTAAAAGTACTTTTTGGGATAATGGGAAAATGTGGCATCCAATTCTTATCTTTTTAATATCATTTCTTACGCTAATCATTTTTTCTTCTACTAATATTCTATTATTAAATGCTAGAATAACTGAAATTTTTGTTGTAGGTATAGGTCCGCTTGCAATATTTATTTTGTTATATATGAAATATACAGAAAAAACAAAAAAACCGCATGAAAGAATTAAACAGGTACTTACAGAATTACATTTAATGGGAAATAAAAAATATATCAAAGAAACAATGATAAATCTTATTGTTTGGTCTTTCTTCTCTTTTGCGATAGTACTACCAATAATCACTTCAAAAATTGATATATACAATTATCTAGGCTATCCAATTGATTTTAATGTATACGACCTGCTTTTCGTATATTTTAATACATTGATTTATAATATATTATTTGTGACGATATGGGAGGAAATATTATTCAGAGGGTATTTTTTTAATATTTGCTATAATAAAATCAAAAGAGGCAGATTAATATTATCAATGTTATCGTCATCATTGTTATTTGCTATTTACCACATGTTTGTTGCAAGCCCATTCTCTTATTTCATTTATCTACCTTCTGCCTTTATTTTTGGGATCTTCTTATGCTACAATTTGAGCATGGGTAAAAATTTATGGTCCAATATAATTATACATGCAAATGTTAACTATATTCTTTATAATATTAGCAATACCATAGCAGAAATTAATGATAAATTGGCTCGGGGGATGGTTAACAATGTCAATACGACCGTTAATGATATTTTAAATAAAATAAGTCAATGCGCAAAAACTAATGGATTCAATGAAATTGACAATTGTATTAAAAATGCTATAGCTTCCTGATTAAAGATAACCAACATTTATTTAATTGGCCACAACTCATCTCCGCCTTAAACTCTTTCTTAAGCTCCTCAAACAAACTCTCATTTCAGCTTTCTTCTTAGATTCAACTTCAACTAAAGATTTCTCAATCTG
>JAQUSH010000072.1 GCA_028715225.1 Candidatus Aenigmatarchaeota archaeon
ATTTCTCGGTAGTCAAAGCCCGTACATTTTGATTGAGCAGACAATGCGACACAAATACTACTTTTTTGCTTCTTTCCATGTTAAGACCTAAAATCTAATAATATACTATTGTCAGAAATGCTATTTAAGCTTTACTTGTATTGGGTAGTAAAGATGAGTAAAATATCGACAATAAGTGTACCCATACGTGCGTTTAAATATCTTAGGAATAAACTATTTTTCAGTTAAAAAGGTTAAATCATGGATGCCTCTGAAGTCGAAGCAATGTTCAAACATCTAGGCTTAACACAGTATGAAGCCAAAGCACTGATAACGCTGTTTGGTTATGGAAAGTGCACAGCTGAGAAGATAACTACAATCGCTGGCGTTCCGTTGCCGAGAGTCTATGATACAATGGACTCGCTAGCTAAACGCGGTTTCATATCTGTTTCAAAAACAAGACCTGAAGTCTTCAAAGCAGTTGATCCTAAAAGACTTTACGAGATTCTGGCTGAAGAGGAACGTAAAAAGACTGAAGACAGGATGAATGATTTCAAGAGCATAATCCCGCAGATTCTAAAGCATGTTTCTAAAACCAGCAGCGTAAGCGAGGAAGAGGAAGAAGTGTTTGCGCTGCTTAAGAAAAGAGTGAATCTGCGAAAGGATCGTGAATATTTCCACGCTATAGCAAAAAAAGAGATACTCTGCTTTGCTGGAGACATGTCATGGATTAAAAATTCTGAAGATCTTATCAGAAATACTACAAGGATAAAGATAAAATATAATGTTCTTTATTGCAAGAATGGCAGTATATCAGAAACAAACGCAAGAAAATTCAGACGACTTGGCGCAAAGGTAAAATATTATGCAGATACTGGCGAAATAAGATGCATAATAATTGATAGAAAGTGGATATCACTTGTTATCAAGAAATTCAAAACTGCCGTGGAATCTGAATACAGCATAATCAACATAAACAACGCAATGATAGCCAATGTCTTCGCTCGATACTTTTACGCACTCTGGGAAAAGGCCAAATAGTAATCTATTTAAATGTTTAGTTTTTAATAATTATATAGTAGTAATAAGGTGGATGAAAACATGTTTAACCTATCGAATGATAATGTAGGCGGTGGAGCTGAGAAACCTGAAGAAATAGGGTTTCTTATGACTGGAAAGAAAGCTAAGAGAATAATCGAAGCTGAATCTGAAAAAAGAGCTGATTTGAAAGTAATTGAAGAAAAGGCCAAATCTTATGCAGCCACTGTAATGACAATCTTACCTACTGTAAAAATGACAGCTCTTACATTCGGGGAATCTTATAGTAATATTTCTAAAGGTCTTGGAATAGATTTTGGATTGATAGTTCGTGGTTCTGTTGATCAGCGAAGGGAAAATTTATTAATGAAAGCTCTTACAGATACGGAACATTTTGAAGGCGATCTAAGACCACCAGGAGACATAGACTGGTTGATTGTTGTCAATTATCGCATGAGTTCTAGGGCCAGAGAGAGACTATCTAAAGAATTAAAATCAAGAGCATACAAAGTTCCTTCAGTTCTTTCAGAATATAATGATCATTTTGATAATGATTTTGATCCAAGATCAATTATCTACATAGATGATCTTGAAGAGGTATTATTCCGTTATGACATTAGGGCAGATAGAGAAAAAACTGACCATGTATTATCTTTGCCAGCAAGTTCTGTACTTGTCTACGAAGGAAACCCATCTACAAATAAAGGCGTAGAAAAACACGAAAGAATAAAGGAAATGTTCCAAAGGACAAGAAAAATGACTGGAAATCCTAGAAACATGCAAGATTACGAAGTTGAGTGGAAGAAAATTGTTAGTGCTTCAAGAAAGAGATTTGATTTTGAACCTTTCATAAAATCTTACATAGATTCTGACCCAGCAGCAAAGGGATATTTTTAAACAACAGTAACTCATTCTAATTATGAAATTCAAGTTTATCGAGCACACAGCTGACGTTGGTGTAGAAGCTTATGGAAAGAACCTGGAAGAGTCATTCTCTAACACAGCGCTAGGGCTCTTTGAAGTTATGTCTAACACAAAGAAGGTCAAAGAAACAAAGAAGATTTTAATCGAAATAAAGAGCGAAAATATAGAAAGCTTATTGTATGATTTCCTAGAGAAATTCCTGATAATACATGATGCAGAGAATCTAGTATTCGCAAGAGTAGATGTCAAGAAAATAATCAAAGGTAAGGAATGCAGCTTAGAAGCTGAAGCTTTCGGCGAGGAGTTCAACTCAAAGAAGCATGAAGAGCGCTCTGTGGTAAAAGCTATAACCTACCAGAGAATGAAAGTCACACCGAAAAAGATTTTTGTTTTGTTAGATATTTAAACCTTGGAAATAAAGATGATTAAATGATACAGCTTAAAAAAATAGATGATGTTCATTGGCAGATACCGATAGGTTCGATACCGAACATGAAAGTTCCTGGCATGGTTTTCGCTTCTGAAAAACTGTTAGAAACTATCAAAAGAGATCGTTCTTTAGAGCAGTGCGCTGGCGTTGCTACGCTACCTGGAATATACAAGCAGGCTATAGCATTACCTGACACACACGAAGGATATGGATTTCCTATAGGCGGTGTTGCAGCTTTGGACTTCAAGGAAGGCGGTATCTCACCGGGTGGTATTGGTTATGATATTAACTGCGGTGTGAGATTACTTGCTACAAATCTGATGTTTGATGATATCAAAGGAAAGATAAAAGAATTGGTAAATCAGATGTTCGTTAACGTACCGTCTGGTTTAGGCTCTAAAGGTCTAGTAAAAGTTAAAACACACGGTGAACTTGATAATCTTCTGAAGCTTGGAGCAAAATGGGCAGTTGACAACGGATACGGCTGGAAGAAAGATTTAGAACATTTAGAATCAAACGGACAGATGAAAGAGGCTGACCCGAAATTTGTATCTGATGATGCTAAGAAAAGAGGAATGCCTCAGTCTGGCTCACTTGGAGCTGGAAACCATTTCTTAGAGATTCAAAAAGTCGATAAGATCTACGATGTAGAAGTCGCCAAAGCGTTTGGCATTGAACGCGAAGGACAGATAACAGTTATGATTCACACTGGATCGCGTGGTTTAGGCCACCAAGTTTGCTCAGACTATCTTAGAAAAATGGAGCGTGCATTCCCTGAGATTATTTCAAAATTACCAGATCGTGAACTAATTTATGCGCCAGCTCAGTCACAGTTAGCTGAAGAATATTTCAAAGCAATGTCTTGTGCAGCTAATTTCGCGTGGTGCAACAGACAGATGATAGTTCATTGGGTAAGAGAAGCTTTCCAGAATGTTCTAAAGCAATCGCCTGAGTCATTAGGTATGAATATTGTTTACGATGTTGCTCACAACATAGCGAAGATAGAAGAGCATGAGGTAGATGGCAAACGTGTTAAAGTTTATGTTCATAGAAAAGGAGCTACAAGAGCATTCCCTAAAGGTCATCCTGACATACCAGCGGCCTATCGTTCTGTCGGTCAGCCAGTTATTTTGCCTGGTTCAATGGGAACAGCTTCATATCTATTAGTAGGAACTGAAAAAGGAATGAAAG
>JAQUSH010000073.1 GCA_028715225.1 Candidatus Aenigmatarchaeota archaeon
GATGATATCCGCCAAGTCTTCTTACAGCAAGATGTCCTACCTTTCCTGGTGTTATAAATGAATCTGGAATTATATGAATTATTTCCCTTGTATCTCTGAAGAAATCTTTTAACTTTTCTGGTTTTTTAGAATAAACTGGCCATAATTGGAATAATGTAACCTTTGAAAATGGACCTTCCTGATATACCCGATTTTCAATTCTTATACCATCTCCTCTAGGCTTTACAGCAGTAATATCTGGCATTGGTGCAGTAACGCTGTCTTCATTTTCATCTTCAAATATTCTATAAGGATAGCTTCTGAAAACTAGATAACCATCTTTAAAGCGTAATGGATGATATTCTATATGACCCTTTCCTAAGACTGTATATTCTTCTTCTGATTTAATTCGTCTCATAATAAATGTATGAACCGAAAAGGATTTAAACTCACATTAAAGCTTCTCAAGAATCATGATCTGACGTATTGTCTTGTGCCTTTCTTCATAATCTAAGAATGGGAAGTAGTGAGGTATGTTGTATTTGTCCAATGGATCTACTATTCTTAATTTGTTTTTTCTTGCCATGTCCTTTACATCCATCTGTATCCTTTTTTCATCTATTTCAAAATAAGGAAGAATTATGACTATTCTTTTTCCTGTTTTTAGTATTACTGACATCTGCTCTAATGTTTTTTCGTACAATGATCTTAAGTGTTCTATGATCTTTACTGCTCTGATTGGCTTTGCTCTGAATTTTAATGGCGGACCAAGATCAGGTTCAGTAACTATAGCATCTATTGATTCTGGCTTGAAATATTCTGTTAATTTTGTTGCATCTCCTACCATTACTTTTTCTTTAGGATTGATAGTTACTTTGTATTCTTTTTCCAGCCATTCTAGGTTTTCTATAGCTGACTTTATACAGCTTTCATCTATGTCAGAACCTCTTATGTCTAAATTCATAAGAACAGCTTCCTGAAGTATCGAACCAATACCGCAGAACGGATCAAGCAGCACACCTTCTGGCTTGCTTAAATTTATCATTATCTTGCACAGTCTTGGTGGTATGGCGAACATTGCTCTTTGCGACGGACGCTCGATGTCTCTTTTTCTGAATTCGTATGGATTATGAGCTCCGATTGTCTTTGCTAAGTAGAATTTCTTTCCCTGTATAAGTATTATCTCAAATGCCCTCTCTAAGATGTGCTTTTTTATCAGATCTGTGTGAGGAGTGAACGACTCGTCGGTATGAAGGCATCCTGCCTTTATCTTGTCTCCTTTCATCTGCTTCTTTATTATGTTTATGAAATTTTCTTGATCTCCTTTGGATGTGTATGAACTGACTGCAAACGGACCTGTTGTGTCTTTGTAGATATTGTAGAAATCGTATTCTTTTTCGTTAGTTAGCACTTCAGCTATTTTTAGTGTTCCGCCTAACTGGTTGATGTCTGGCTTAAAGTCAGTTTCTATTATTGTGAACTGGTCTGTTAGTTCTAAGATACTGAACTGTGATTTTGGCTCAAGATAGCTTACTATTTCTGCCAATGATAAGCTTGGATTTTTACCAAATACGAATATGTATTGCATGAATAGAATTCGCATCTAAGGTTTTAAAAGGCTTTATTTTTTGTATATCATTTCTTTCTATCTCTGCATCCGAACATTATTCCTCCTATCTTGAAGGCATAATCTGGTCCATCTTCTGACTCTACGCTATCTACAAAGTTATTTTGACTTGCCTGTTCCGTAGTCATTACGCAATATCTTCTTTCTTGGTTATGAAAACTGCTTTCTTTTGGAAAATATAATTCAACGCCTTTTTGTATAACACCGTCTTCATCGACTATGTCAACTGACCTTTTTTTAAGACTGCCAGCAAATACAAGCTCCATATTTTTTCACCTCAGTTTTTTTAAAAAAATAAAAAAGAGAGAGATCACTCATTTGACCCGTCTGTTTCATTTGCAGTGTCATGACTGTCGTCTGATCTCCAGTCATCCCCATATTCATATCCGTCGCTGTCTCCGCTTGAATCGTGGGAACTTTCATATTCAGATGAATCTTCTTCATCTTCGTCTGGTCCTCTTGAATGATATAGTTTTGACATAATTCAATTAAGAAAAATGATTGGCATAAAGACTCTTTACCCCCACAGGGGTAAATAAATTTTAAATAACCAAACACAATATAGAATATGAAACAATGGGATAAAATATATAAAAATGACCCGCAAAAATACAAATACTACAGTTTACTTAAACCGCACGAAGATATGCAAAAAGTTGCCAGTGTGTTTAAAAAACATAAAGTTAAACGTGTTCTTGATCTGGGCTGTGGATCTGGAAGAAATACCATATTTTTAGCAAAGAAAGGTTTTGATGTTTATGGTATAGACTATGCTGAAAAAGGAATTGTTTCTCTTAAAAAATGGTTAAATAAATCTAAACTCAAAGCAAATCTAAAAGTTGGAAATATTTATAATAAATTTCCTTATGAAAATAATTTTTTTGATGCTATTATTTCTATTCAGGTTATACAACATGGAAAAGTTGATCAAATAAAAAATTCTATTAAAGAGATAGAACGGGTTCTCAAACCAAACGGAATGATATTTGTGACTGTATGCGGACGGGTTGCAAATGGAAAAATAAGATTATTTTTAGTTAAAACTGCTAATAAAATAGCACCAAATACCTATGTTCCTACACAGGGAGAAGAAGAGGGATTAACACATTATATATTTACTAGTGGAAGTTTTAAAAGAATGTTCAAGAATTTCAAATCAATAAAATATTGGAAAGATTCTAAAGATTACTATTGCTTGCTAGGAAGAAAGAAATAACTTTTATTCTTAGCGTAGTTTTACTTTTGATTTTCTCATATAATCTTCGTTAGCTTCTCTTTGAACACTTTTTAAAAATGTATCTTCTCCAGCATACATTCCTTGTTCTGCATTTGCTAAATCTCTTCTATATTTGCTTCTTTCCTCTTGGGACATTGCCATCTTCACCACCTCGCGAATATAATAAATTATATTATTAGTTACTTAAATCTTCTTTACCCCCGCGTGGGTAAATAACTTTTAAACTACTGTTAAGTTTCCTTAGTTTATGGGAAAATTGAAAACTCGTATTGAGACGCACAGAATGTACCATATTTCAGGATGCCATAAAGAGATAAGGTGCCCGAAGAACCTTGTTCGATTTAATACTGGCAACTCTAAAGAGCATGAGATGATGAAAGCGTCAGTCTGCTTTGATCTTCAGAAGTCTGGCTCTGAATTTATAACTGAAGCATGCCACAATGGAGATATAATTGATATTGTGAATCTGGATACAGGCGAGGAGATTGAAGTTGTTAATACTCATGGATTTGAGAAAGCTGTGACTAACGGACGAAGAGTTGTGAAAGTTTAATCTTTTTATTTCAGTTATTCTAATAAGTTATATGATTCTATTAATCTCATTTCTTTGATTCAAAATATATCTCTTTTGTGGACCAGATGAACAAAGAGTTTATGCATGCTATCAGACTTTCTTTCGAAATGTTATCATCCTTGAATGTT
>JAQUSH010000074.1 GCA_028715225.1 Candidatus Aenigmatarchaeota archaeon
AAATAATGAAATGATAAACGAATACCCAACAACTAAAGATATGTTCAAAAGAATAAAGTTTCTGATAGAAAATACATTTCCTTACAGAGGAAAGTTTATTGCAACAAGTTAGGAACGCCGTCTTCTATAGGAAACTTCGTTTTGCATTCTTTACATATTACAAAGTTCTCTTTTTCTTTCATCTTTCCGTTGCATTTCGGACACGAAATGAGATTAAGTATCTCTTCGCTTAGCGGCATATAACCAACCCTAGCAGATCAATTCAAATCTGAAATTTATTTCTTTCCTGCTATTTTCTTTCTCTTAACATAAGCCCAAAGTTTCTTTGTCATTTCTGATGGAGCAAGCTTTCCAGTTCCGAAAACTTTTTCCATAGAATCGTCGCATCCTTTGAAGCATATGTTGTATCCGCCGAATGCTTTTTTCTTTTTGAATATTGCCATAATTAGAATTATTTGAAGTTGTTTATAAAGATTTTATTGTGTTATGCAGGCATCTCCGTTCCAAACCTTTTCGCCGCAATCACATATTTTCACTTCGTGGCTATTCTCAGGAGAGCATCCGCACGCTCCTATCAGATCCATCCTCGGGAAGTCTTCTGAGCTCAGGCAGCACATCGCTGTTGTAACTGTTCCGCCAGATGATATACAGTGTCCTTGCTCTTTACTAATTTCTGGTGGTGTTGCTTGCTGAATGCATCCAGAGATAAATATCATTACAATAAGCACAAAAACGATTATTAGTTTTTTCATCTTTTATCAACTACTTTTATTATATGCCATCCAAACTGTGTTTTTATTGGCTTAGACATTTCTCCTTTTTCTAATTCGAAAGCAACCTTTTCAAATTCCTTTACCATTACGCCGCGACCGAACCAGCCTAGATCCCCGCCACGCTTGCCAGAAGGACAAGTTGATTTTAACTGAGCCATCTTCTGAAATTCTGCACCTTTGTTTATTTCTTTAAGTACCTCTTCTGCTTCAGGCAGGCTTTTTACCAGAATATGCAATGCATGTACATGTGTTACCATAATAAGAATTAGTTTAGTGCCTTATATTTCTTTGCTCTGTTTCTTTACTTTCAATATTCTATCAGTTTTAACAGCAATACCTTTGCTCTTTTCTATCATATCTTTAGATGACATCTTAGATGTACCAAAACCAATCATCTCACCTGACAAAGAAAATAAAGCAACTATGTCTCCTTCATTTATTCCGTCTGTAACCTTAACCACACCGCCAACATACAACGGCGACCCGTTACAGATATTAGTTACAGCTCCTTCTCCGACTATTACTCATCCTACTCCGTTACCAATTAATTCCAAAGGATGAACAACTTCTCTTATTTTTTCTTCTCCTGCTGCAAATGCAGAAACTAAATCCTGCAATGTTACACAATCATCTTCTGTAAACATTCCTGACTTTGTTCTTCTTAATTCTAAAAGATGCGAACCTACACCGAGCTTCCAGCCAATCTGCTCTGCAAGTCTTCTGATGTATGTTCCTGCCTGGCATCCCACTTTAATCAGAATATATTGTCCTTGTATTTCCAAGACTTCTAGATAGAATATTTCTCTTTCTCGTTCACGTCGCGCGACTGCTGATCTTTTTGGCGGAAGCTGTGTTATTTTTCCTATTAATTCGTCGCATGCTCTTCTTATTTCTTTTTCAAAAACCGGTTTGTGCAAATACACTATACCAACATATTCTTTTTTGGATGTAAGAAGTATTGGCATAAGTTTTGTTGAATCTTCTAATGCAATCACCATGACGCCGGAAACCTTTGGATCTAATGTTCCTCCATGCGAACATTTGTCTATTCCTACAATTTCTTTGATCCATGCATCGACTGTATGTGATGTTGGACCCTGTGGCTTATCCAGAACAATTATTCCTTTTTTGATGTGTTCTTCTAGCGTTCGTGCTCCAGGATAATTTACATTAAAAGTAGCTTCCTCTGCGTCTCTGATTAACCATTTTCTCATAAGAATAAGACGTTTCTAAGGCTTTAATATCTTTATTCCTTTTTAGCTGGCTTTGTTTTTGGCTTTGGAAGTTCTATATAAAATTTCTTTAGCAAACCAGAAGATTTCCAAGCTGCCTCGACTTCCGAGTCTTCACCAGAACCGATTTCAAGAATTTCAGTTGTTGGTTCTAACTGAACAACATTGCATTTTCTTCTTCTTACATGTGTAACTGACTTAGGACCTGTTATCATTACAAAAGATTCATCTAATGGTTCTACAACTACGCAGTATTTGCCTGCTTCTCTTCCTGCTAATTTCAAACAAACTCTTCCTTTTTCAAGTATCATTTCAACTACCTTCACTGATATATTTAACTAACTTCTTTTTCAATTCTTTGGAAATTCTTTCCCCATTTCTAGTAATATCATAATCGCTACCTATTTTTTTTACAGTATATATGATTCCGTTAAACTCTAAATCATATGTTTTAAATGGATCGATAGATCTTAAAGCCGTGCTGATGCTCATTGAACTTAGATTTGCTGCTTCTACAAGTCCTCGGCTAGGCAATTCTGATTTATCTTCTTTTTTATCAATTTCTTTACGATCTCTTCTCATTTTAACATACCCTTTATCTTTAATCTCATGCATTTTGAACATAATTCAGGATACGGACGTGATGGACGCTTCTGGACTTTTGTAAGTTTCTTAACTTGTATCTTAGTTAATCTTGCCCTGTTTAATTTGCAGCCGCATTTGCCGCAAGTAGCATGACCTACTCTTCTCTGCTTAAATCTGTAAACATTTCTTCCGCCAGGTGTTCTTATTTTTACTCTCAATCTTGTTCGTTCTGATCTTTTCATAAATTAACCCCCATCAGTTTTCTGAATCCTATTGACAATGGGAATGAAACTATTATGTACCACAGGAACCATCCGAATGATGTCCTGCCCAATATCTCAAAAGGCAATGTGACTATCTGTCCTGGGAAAGCCACTTTAAGCCATGGAAATATTGATATTACAAATATTAAAGTTAATATCATCGGCTTGAATGTCATCTTCATCTGCTGATTTGACATGCCAAACATTTCAGATGTCAACTTGTTTGTTTCTTCTTTGTCTTTTGTTTCTTTTAATTTCTGCTGCAGTTCTTTTGTCTTGTCTTTTAGTTCCTTTACCTTGTTCTGGTCTAAAAGATATTTGTAGAATATTGTTATTATGAAGGTTATAAATGCAGCTACTATTAATTCTCCAAGTGCAGGGTGAAGCCCTAATGCTGGACCAAACATAGCGTTCAATGCATTATAATATATTTCAATCATAAACATCACTTGATTTTAATCTTTTTAAGCCTTTCTAGTATTCTTGGCAATACCTCTTCTGGTTTTGCGTTAGGATCATCATTTACTATGTCTATTATCAAACCTTTCTTTTTGTAATAATTTATTAGAGGCTCTGTCTGGTTTTTGTAAACATTTAATCTGTCTTTTATAACTTCAATTGTATCGTCTTTTCTTTGTATTAGATTCCCACCGCACTTGTCACATATCCC
>JAQUSH010000009.1 GCA_028715225.1 Candidatus Aenigmatarchaeota archaeon
AGCCATCAAATCATGTAAATGTTATTTATCATAATTTTTATCCCAAGCAGGTCGATGTGCGTCATAGGCAGATATGCTAGCTTCGGAAAATTCAACTGCGATGCGAATCACATCCTTTTCCATAAGATCACATAAAGTCTATCCCAAGTATCTTCTCAATCTCTCTTTGCTTGTCCTTTGTGAATGAGCCTTTCTTAGCGTTCTTGTCTGAAAGCAAACCAGTTACCACAATCATTGCTTTTACTTTCTCGCCAAGATCTTTGTCAATCTGAGCTCCCCATATCACTTTAGCATCTTCAGAAAGTTTAGAAGATATTGCCTCAACGACTTGCTGGCATTCTCTAATTGATACTTCTGCTCCACCAACCACGTTAACTAAAGCACCTCTTGCTCCTTGTATGTCAACATCTAAAAGTGGATTGTTCAGAGCTTTTTCTACAGCTTCCAAAGCACGATTCTCAGTATCAGATTCACCAAGACCAATCATAGACATTCCGCCTGCGCCCATGACTGCCTTTACGTCAGCAAAGTCTAGGTTAACTAGACCAGGTTTTGTAATCAATTCAGCTATTCCTTTTACTGCATTAACTAGAACTTCATCAGAAACTTTAAATGCCGTAACTATCGAAACATCAGGAACTATTTCTAAAAGTTTGTCGTTTGGCACAATAATTAATGTGTCTGCTACAGCTTCTAAATTTTGAAGTCCGAATGCTGCATTTTCCATTCTCTGTTTTCCTTCCATAGAAAATGGCAATGTAACTATAGCAACAACTAATGCGCCTAGTTTTTTAGCAATATCAGCAACTACTGCAGCAGCACCAGTTCCAGTACCACCACCCATACCTGCTGTTATGAAAACTAAATCAGAACCAGCAAGAGCTTGTTTTAAATCTTCTTTATCTTCTTTTGCAGATTCCATACCAACTGTTGGATCTGCTCCAGCTCCTAATCCTTTTGTTAAATCTTTACCAATTAAAACTTTATCATCAGCATCAGTATAAAGCAAATCTTGGGCATCTGTGTTTACAGCTATTGTTTCTACACCGACAATACCAACCTGCAACATTCGAGAAATAGTATTATTTCCTGCACCTCCAACGCCAACAACCTTTATGTTAGCTTTTCTTGCTTCTAATAGTTTCTTTAGATCCTCATCAACTGCAGAAGCATCTGCAAAATCAGTTTCTCCCTTGATTATACTCTTAGCCATAAACATCAACCTCCAATTTTATTAATTATTTATTGACTTAGAAGATATTTAAGCGTTATTTTTCGATTATTTTTAAGAATATAATCAGTTGTTTTCTTCTGTTATTTCTTCAACTGGCAATTGCTCTTCGAGTTCAGCTATTTTCTTCTCGTCTACAACAGTTTTTTCATAAACTTCTAAGAACTTTATCTTTTCAACATTTAACAATCTTATCAAATCATCAGCTATTTTCTTTTTGTATAAAGAATTTAGATTTGTAAGTGAAGGAATGTGAATGTCTATTTCCTTTCCGTGTATTTTTACTTCTAATTTAGAGAATATCTCTTTTTCAGCATCTGTATTTGGTCTCATAAACCATTCAACAACTGCTTTAACTTTGTCTTCTTCTTTCTCGATTTTCTTAGTTATCTCAACATCAAAGACTAAAGTTTTTCCAGACAGAGGATGATTAAAGTCTACCTTGACCCTGCCTCCAGAAACAGAAAGAACTTTACCTAATCTGTTATCAGCATTAATTACTAATCCAGGAACTGGTTTTTGATTGTGTTTTCTGAATTCAGACAAAGGCACTGTTTTGATTAATTTGTCAGATCTTTGACCAAATGCCTTATCAGAAGGAATTTCAACTTCCTTTTTTTCGCCAACTTTCATCTCAAGCAAAGCTTCATCTAAAGGAGCCATTATCCATTTTTCTCCAACCACTAAAGGCATGTCATCATTCTTATCAATGACTCTATTGTCTTCCTTTACCTTGCCAGTGTACTTTATTCTGATAAAATCACTTGTTTTCATGCTACCTAATAGATATGTGATATTTAAATGTTTTATGGTTCTAGTTCTATAGTGTCAAATTTAGAATTATTGAAAGGAGAAGAGAGAACACTGTATATGTGTCTTCATGGAGAATCTTCAGAAAATCTACATAAAATATCTGATATACTAAAAATTAGCTATGAAGATGCTATAGAAAAGATAAAGATGTTCAAAAAATTAGGAATTCTTATTGAAGAACACGAAAACGGGAATAGTTATTATTATTTTAGATATGAGAATGAAATACCTGATGATGCAGTTATTAAATGATATTATTATATTCTGAGATATAACGTTCATATATCTTTATAAGGTTATAAATTTACTTATAATAATGGGAGTAATTGAGTTTTGTGACATGCTAAAGCAAACCAAGGAGTTTGATGAATTAGAAATCAAGATTATTAAGGCGATGATTAACCTTTCTAGACGAGATCAAGCAAAAGTCACTGCAGCTATGATAGCAAATGAGACAGATATCTCGGTTACGAACGCATACAAGTATCTTTACGCTTTGCAGCAAAAGGGAATTGTTGAAAGCATGGCTGGAAAGAACAAAGTCTTCTGGCTAGCCAGATCAGCTAACCCATTTCCAAGATTATTTTCATACGTAACAAAAGATTATTTCAAAAAAAGAGAAATGTTTGACGAATTAGCTGAAATGTATAAAGAATTTGTTAGAACAGATGTCATATGGTTTGGAGAAAAGATGTATGAACAGTACGAAAACAATTTCCCTGACCGTGCCGCATTTTTATTTGATGTTGCTAAATTAGAAATACTTGCCACAACTCAAAAATTCTTTACAGACGTATTAGTTTTAGATGCGCTTAGACGTGCTATTGCGCGTGGTGTTAAAGTTAAAATAATATCCAATGAAATTGATGCTGACAGAATGGAAGGATTGAAAAAAATAGGAATAGAAATCAGATTAGGAAGAGCATGGCCTTACTTAGCTGTTGTAGACGGAATGCACGGTATTACAGTAGACAGAGACGAACGTGGTTTATGGTTCTTGAACTGCAATACAGATTATAAAAACCAATTTGAAGAAATGTGGGAAAAAGCAGAAGAGTTCTAGTATGTTTCCATAATTATTATTCAAATAGAAAAGATTTATATCCTTTTTGGTTACATATTATTTTATGGTATTAGGTCCATTTTATGATGATAGCACTGGTGGCGACGTGCCAGATATTAAATTTAGCTCTTATCTTGAAGTTGAAAAGAAATATTTCCCAAAAGAACATCAATTTAACACATTGAAGGAAATGATTAAAGATGAAGGTGTCGATAAAACAGTAGATTATGTGCTAAAACACGGAATTGACGCAGATGTATTGAAGAGATTTGAGGAGCATCTTATGGATACTGGTCAATATGGAGAATTTTGTGCCGCATATTCTATTAGGCGATTGGCAAATAAAGAGAAATCTATTCAATAAGTATTCCAGGCTTGCCAGGTTCAGCAGATTTCGCTTTAGGCACATCAATACCAGATGCCGATTTTATTTCAATTTTGCAATTAAACTTGCTTTTTATTGTTTCAAGAGAGTCATCAAGTATTTGTTTTTCAGATGTTGATGTAAGGAACATTTCTTCTAATGGTTTCCTCTTTTCTAATCTCATAACGTAGTTTACAAGTTCTTTTCCAAGTTTTTTGTATTTGTCTTCTTTCATCAGATCCTTCAGCGTCTGTCCCTGAACTAAAAGATTATGAACTTCATATTTCCAAGGAGCTGAAACAAAAATTGATATTTTTTCAGGTTCTATGCCTGTCATTTTCTTTATGTCTTCAATATCTTTCATAACCTGATCAGTTATCTTGTCACTCATGTCTAATTGCATATCATATTTTTCATAAGCTGGCCATTTGGACAATGAAATAAAATCTTTGTGTCCAAGAATCTCCCACCACTCTTCACATACGTGTGGAGTGAATGGAGAAAGTATCTGGCATGTTTTCTCAATACACTCTTTCCAAACTTTATCACTTACATCATCAGAATATCTTTTAAGATAGTTTACTAATTCAAATATCTCGATTATAGCTGAATTGAATTCAAATCCTTCAATCTTTTCTGTAGCATTTTTGATGGTTTTATTCATCTTGCTTATTACATATTTGTCTCTTGTTTTTGATTTAGATTTGTGCTTACTTGTAACCATATCAAATACTTTCATAATAAATTTGAAAATACCTTCAACGCCCTGATCTGACCACTCAACTTGCTTTGCAGGAGAAGCTAAGAACATTAAATACAAACGTGCTGTGTCTGTTCCAAATTTCTTGCTTATTTCTTCTTGTGTGACGACATTGCCGTGGCTTTTACTCATCTTAGCTCCGTCTTTGTAAACAATACCTTGATTGAACAATGCATTAAATGGTTCGTCTATGTCAAGAATCTTCATATCACGCAACGCTTTTGTAAAGAATCGCGAATAAATCAAATGTCCGACAGCATGCTCAATGCCACCAATATACTGATCAACTGGCATCCAGTAGCTTGCCTCTTTTTTATCAAATGGCGCATCCTTTAATTTCGGTGAACAGAACCGCAAGAAATACCAAGATGAATCCATAAACCCGCCCATTGTGTCTGTTTCACGTTTAGCTGGTCCTTTGCATTTAGGGCATTTTACGTTTGCAAAAGTTTTGCTTGCAAGAAGAGGATTGCCAGATCCAAATTTAACATCCTCGGGAAGCAAAACCGGAAGTTTGTCAAGGTGAACAGGAATGGTTCCACATTTTTCACAGTAGATAATAGGAATAGGCGTTCCCCAGTATCGCTGTCTAGAAATCAACCAGTCTCGCAATTTGTAATTGGTTGTTTTTCTTCCAAACGTCTCTTTATCTGTAAAGTATCTTATAGCATCAGAACTTTTCATCCCGTCATATTCACCAGAGTTAACAAGAATTCCTTCATTTGTATATGCTGATGTCATTTTCATAATAACATCTAAAACTTCAGGGAATTTTTCTGTTTTCATATCTTCTAACGTATAATGTCCTTTTCCATTAAGCATTATTATTTTACCGCCCAATGTTTTTTGAAATATTTTAGCACTTTCTTTTCCAATTATTTCCTCATCATTGGAAGTAAATATTATTATTTCCTTTACCCTTTCTTTTATTGTCGGATCTATCGAAAAGTTAGAAATCTCTATTTTTGGATCTCCTTTCCATGGGGCTACAAGAATCAATTTTTTAATTTTTTTCTTTGTTTCTCCTAACCATCTTAAAATAAATGATGTTCCACAACTGTGACCAATTAAGATGCTATTTTCATCAATATGATTTTGTTCAAATTCACTTTTCCAAGCTTCATAATTAGCTTTCCAAGGAGTAGGCATTAGAGGAATGGATGTTTTTATTCCTACCTTTTCTAATTGTTCCTTTGTCCAAGGCATCCAGTGTTTATTATAGCTTTTATCGTTTTTATCACTTGTACAACCATGAATTATAATACAATTATTCTTTTCAGGTTGTATTACTACTTTGATATCTAAATCATATTTTTTAGCAAATTCAAAATCTCTCTGATCATGAGCAGGCACTGCCATGCCCATTCCAGCACCGCAGTCAGCAAACACAAAATCACCAACCCAAACCGGAATCTTTTCGCCAGTTGCTGGGTTCTTTGCATATTTTCCTATGAACACGCCATCTTTTTCAAGTATTTTTAATTCTTCTTCTGATTTTGCTTTCTTGCAACGATTTACAAAAGTGTTAACATCCTTTTCATATTTTGTTCCTTTTACCAATCTGCTAAGCTCAGGATGCATTGCAGAAATAACCATGAATGTCACACCGTAAATGGTGTCAGGTCTGGTTGTGAAAACAGGCCAGTATTCATCATCGATTTTAAAATCAATAGTTATACCTTTGCTTTCTCCTATCCAGTTCCTCTGTATCTGTTTGATTTCTTCAGACCAATTTAATTTGTTTATGTCATCTATCAATTCATTAATGTAAGCTGTTGTTTTAAGGAACCACTGCATAAGTTCTTTCGTTACAACTTCAGATTCGCATCTCCAGCATTTTCCACCTTCAACTTCCTCATTAGCTAGAACAGTTTCGCATTTAGGACAGAAGTTGACAGGAGCCTTCTTTCTGTAAGCTAAACCTTTTTCGTATAAACGTAAGAAAAAATACTGATTCCATTTGTAATATTCTGGCATATGAGTAGCAATAACGCGTGTCCAATCATAGCTGTTTCCCAAAGCTTTCTGGTATTCCATTATTTTTTTAATTGAACCCTCGGTATATTTTTTAGGATTAACTCCTTCTTTTTTTGCTGCATTTTCTGCCGGCAATCCAAAAGAATCATAACCCATTGGATACAGTACGTTGAAACCTTGCATGCGTTTGAATCGTGCTGTTATGTCACCCATTGTATAGTTACGCACATGTCCCATGTGCAAATACGACGCAGATGGATATGGAAACATTTCAAGCACGTAGAATTTCTTTTTCTTAGAATCTACTTTAACCTGGAATACCTTCTTTTCATTCCATTTCTTCTGCCATTTCGATTCAATCTTTTTGAAATCTATCATAATCCCAACTCTTTAGATATACTCTGTAACGCCTTTAAAGATATTTCAAAGAACTTGCTTTTATCTATTCCTATCTTCTCGCAGTATAGCATATTCTCACGACTGCAGTTTCGTGCAAAGTCTTTTTTCTTGTATTTACTTTCAATAGATTCAACTTTAACGTCAGCTAGTTTCTTAGAAGGCATCATCAGAGCGCATGCAATAACTAATCCAGAAACAGCATCAGCTGCTATAAGCGCATAATCCATTTTACCTTCTGGCATTACATTAGTGTTTTCAAAATTATGAGATTTAATTGCATGAATTATTTCTTCATCTACGCCGTCAAGATATTCTACAGCTTTCAGACCATGAATTTTATAATCATCACCGATTTCTTCAAAATCAATATCATGCAGTAAACCAGCTAAAGCCCACTTTTTAGAATCTTCTCCTAAATAATCAGCAAGCCCGCGCATTATAACTTCAACAGCTAAAACATGCTTAATCAAATTATCTTTAGTAATATGCTGTTTTACAAGAACTAATGCTTCATTCCGTTCCATACTACCACTCTTATAAATTTATAAGTAATACTAATAAATTAACATCATGGGCATATAGCTCAGCTTGGATTAGAGCGCCTGCCTTCTAAGCAGGAGGTCGCGGGTCCAAATCCCGTTATGCCCACCATTCATAATCCTTATAAATTATAATAGCGTTATACTTTCTATGAATTTTAAGTATCTATTTGCAATCCTTTTCATACTGTTGTTAGTTGCACCTGTTTTTGCAGCAAACAAAGTAGATTTGTATTTCTTTGAAGTTCCAGGATGTCCGCACTGTGCGAACCTTAGAGCATGGCTGGCACAAATCGAGCCAAATCACCCAACCCTAAATATTATTGAAATTAATGCAAATGAGAATCAGGATCTTTTCAGGCAGTTTCTTACAAACTACAGCGTGCCAACAGAGAACTGGGGCCAGGTTCCTAGAGTATTTATCGGAAATTATACATGTCTAGGAGATACGCCTTGCATAGATGCGCTTGAAGAAAAAATAAATTATTGTGAAAATAATGTATGTGAAATTCCAGTGTCATACCAAAATAATGAAATAAATCCATCTAAACTTATAGGTTTGGCTGTTGCTGATTCTGTCAGTCCATGTGAACTAGCTGTCATGACATTATTATTAACTGTCTTATTCCTTAGAGAACCTGATAAAAAATACAAAGTTCTTTTAGGAGGATTAGCATTCGCTTTAGGAATATATCTGACATATTTTGCATTCGGATTAGCAATAATCTTAGGTTTCAAATCATTTTTAGGATTTACGAATTTTGACAAATCATTCTTGCATACGCTTCTAGCGATATTTGCAATAGTTATAGGTCTGATTAATTTCAGAGATTTCTTGAAACCAAATGATCCAATGGGCGAAGTTCCTCAGGGATGGAGACCTAAGATGAAAGAATTCATAAAGAAAACAGCAAGCGTACCTGGTGCATTTGTTGTAGGTATAATTGTATCATTGTTCTTGACTCCTTGTACAATAGGACCATATTTTGTGGCTGGCGGGATATTATCAGGCATATCATGGTCTAGCGCGATTCCTTGGCTGGCACTGTATGATGTAGTGTTCATCTTGCCTATGCTGGTATTGACTTTTATCTTATACTTTGGTTTGTCTGGCGTTGAAAAAGCAACAGAATGGAGACAGAGCAAAGCAAGATACCTTCACTTGCTTTCAGCAATAATACTAATCACATTAGGAATAACAATGCTTTTAGGATGGGTTTAAATTTCTTTAATTCTAATCTAATCTTATGGCAGATCATTCTAAAAAGAAAGATGGAATACTTTTAGGTCATTATCATAGATTTTGCATGGATTACAAGGGCGGAAATTGCAGATCTGGAGGAATATGCGAGGGAATGTGTGCAAATTGGAAAACATTTAATGACGTCATAAGAGAAGAACTTATAACACACATACCAAAGCCTGCCGATTTTTACAATTTGGTAAAGGAGAAGACTACAATATATAATCAACCTCCTACAGGAAATTCATTTACAGTAACAATTCCTCAGGTTCAGGAGTGTTTGTCAAATTTCGAAGACAAATAAGCTTTTATTTACACAAATACAAATATTATTATGACTTGGGATGATTTCGTTAAAAATGTCATGAAAATACGCAGAGAGCATGATCTTTACGACGCTGAAAGAATTCTTGGAATACACAATTTGCCAATTGGTGGATCTGAAAAACCACCTGAATATCATCCAGTAGCAACAAAAGAAGAGATGGACGAATGGCGCAGAAAAGCTTTTGGATCATCCTATTCACCTATATGATAACTTTTTATTCTTAATTTAACTATAATTAACTATGACAGAAGATGCAGATTCTTATTATTCAACCATTAAAAACAGAGTCGAAAAGGAAATAAGAGATCACGGCTCCACTGATATCAGCAAACTTCACAATGAAACCGGAATTGGCATAGTTGCCCTTCTGAATGTTTTAGATAATCTTTATGCAAATGGGCAAATCCAAAAAGAAAAAACACCACTTGAAAAAATGGAGAATAGAATGAAAGGAGAAGCTCAGAACAATATATTGAGATATCTTTCTAAAAAAGGGAAAGCCACAACAGATGAAATATATGAAATATCAGCTAGATATGTTGACAGTCTTTCAATCGCGGAAATATTAACTAAACTCGAAGACAGTGAAAAAATAAAACAAGGAAGAAAATATTGGAGAAGATTATAATGACAAGAGTTCTTACAGTGATATCTGGAAAAGGCGGTGTAGGTAAAACTACCACTGTTACCAACTTAGGATTAGCTTTGATGAAACAAGGCAAGAGCGTTATAATTTTAGATGCAAACGTGACCACACCAAACCTATCTTTGCATTTAGGAATACCATTCTATCCAGTAACTCTTCATGATGTGCTTAAAGGAAAAGCAGATGCAAGTGAAGCAATCTATGAACATTCTTCAGGATTAAGAATAATACCAGCTTCATTAAAGACAGATGATTTAGCTGAAACTAGCATAGAAAAATTAAACAAGGTTCTTATGAATCTTTTAGGAAGAGCAGACATAATCATAGTTGATGCAGCAGCAGGATTAGGAAAAGAGGCATTAGCTGCAGTTAATGTAGCAGACGAATTAGTAATAGTCACAAATCCAGAACTGCCAGCTGTGACTGATGCACTAAAAACAGTAAAGGTAGCGGAACAGTTCGGAACTAAAGTACTTGGTGTTGTTGTAAACAGGATGAGAGGTTTGAAGCACGAACTTCCGCTAGATGACATACAGAGCATGCTAGAAATACCAATTATTTCAGTCATACCAGAAGACATAGCTGTGCCAAGATCAATATCAGAAAAAATACCAGTTGTTCATCACAGACCGACTTCTAAATCAGCAAGAGAATTCAGAAAATTAGCAGCAACAATTTCTGGAACAGAATTTGTAGAAAAGCAAGGAAGTTTAATTGAAAGATTGTTTGGTTGGATGATTTAAGAATAATTGTAATAACTTTTAGGCTTCTTTTTCATTATGTCTTTTAGTGCTCGTCTGAAGTCTTCATGCTTAGTTTCCATCTTTTCTATAATTTCATCTAAGAACAGGCAAGGAAGCACTATTAACAAAAAGAACAATGATATTCCTACACCTAAAGATGATATAGCGTATCCTTCAAGTCCTTCACCTTGTATACTTGTCCATGTTATAGGCACGCCGAAATCAATTCCATAGATTGTGCTAGATAGAGGGTAGAATAATGCAACACCACCTGTAAACACATCTAAGAACAAATGGCTTGCTAAAAATAATAAAATCAATATAGACAATCCTTTTTGCTGATAGAATTTTCTCTTTATGAAAGTGTACATTACAAATATCAACGGTATCAATATCAATAAAAAGATATTGTGTGTCGTGACTCTAGGTATTCCAAAAACATGATCCAAATCTACTAATACAGCCAGTGTAGCAGCTATCAATATATTTCTAATTGGATGTTTTATATGAACTCTAGCTGCAAGCGCTGCAATCATTGGAAATACAAAGTGAAATAAACTATCCATACAATCCCTCTAAGCTGATTTCAAATATTATTACTGGTCTTTCCAGTTTCCAGTTCTCCAATACTCTAGTGTGAACTTCCCCAAAATAACCTATTGCCTTCCCTTGTATAAATATCTCACCGCATCTTGTATCGATAAAGCTAGGATGCTTAAAAGATTTGATATCATATTTCAGACCAATCTCTCTAAGTACAGATTCAACTAAGGATTTGACTTCAGTAAGATTGGCATTATCATGCGAAACCGCGCCAGCTAGTTTTCTGACAGGTACCGTGTCCAGATCAACTATGTCGCCGACTTCAAATATTTTCTGTGGATACTCGACATGCATGTTAGCTGCAAGTGATTTCATCAGGCTAGGAGCCAGCCAGGTTCTTAGTGATGAATATTCAGATGAAACAGGATTCAATATCTCAACACATTGACCAGATGTGCTCATCTTGTCAAAATTATTTTCTTTGTTTGTCAATACAAAATTAAGGAATTCCTGGAAACCTTCGCCTATCATTATCTCTCTGACTTTTCTAGTCAATATTTCTTTTTTAGATAAAGATCCTATGGTTGCAAGATTAGGCAGAACTGCTTCCATGTTGTTATATCCATAACCGATTGCTACATCTTCAATTATGTCAGCATTATTCAATATGTCTGCTCTGTAAACAGGAACGTTGATTATTATTCTTCCTCCTTTGATGCCAACAGTGTAAAGCATCCTGTCCAAGCATCTCTTAATTCCAGCTTCATCTAATTCAAGACCTAGAATTTTATTAGGTTCTTCCTTTTCAATCATGATTGTTTTTTCTTCCAACTTTGGTATCTTCTCTCTGTTGATTCTTACCGTCTTCAATGTTCCCATTCTTTCAGCAACATTGCACAACAAAATATTCAGAGCTTGCTCAACTGCTTTCTTGTCTGTTCCTGTTATGTCTACAAACAGATTCTTAGTATGTTCAGTTACTTTTGTTCTTTCTGAATTTATTATCGGCGGAAAACTTATTGGTCCTTCTTTGTCAAAGAATACCGGATATTTGTTTCCAGTAAGCAAGTGAGCATAATCTTTTCCTTTCGGATGTTTTTCTAGAATTTCATTGAGATTCATTGTTCTTGAATCTTGCAGCGGTATGAAAGATGTTTCAACTGCATCAGCATCCATGTATTCAACAGGTCCTTTTATTTTATCCAAATCATGAACACCGATAGCAACCTTTGCACGGTTTCGGCCAAGCGTAGCATGCAGTTTCTCCTGTATCTGCATAAGGCTTTTTACAAGCTGGTCAGACATCTCAACTCCTTCTATGACAGCAGCAAGGAATGCAGGTCTTAGTTGTGATTCGCCCGATAATGACAATTTAGAATCCTGAAGTTCGTATTTCTTTAACGGTAATCCAAGATAGCCTTTCATCGCTCTAGCTATTCCTTCAACAGAAACCATATCTAATCTGTCAGGATTAATCTCGCATATTATATTTTCGCCGCTGATAGTTGCTTCGCATTTAAGTTTGAATAATAAATCTTCTAAATCGTCATCTGACAAACTCTGTCCAACCAAGTTCAGCAGATCGCTTTTTTCGATTTCAACAACTACCATTTCATTTCACCACAGGCAATTCTCTCATGAATTTTAAATCATCTGAGTATAATTGACGAATATCATTTATTCCAGCTTTGAACATAGCAAGACGTCCTATTCCTAATCCCCAAGCCAGCACTTGGCATTTTTCAATTCCTAATGGTTTTAGAACTTCAGGCCTGAACATTCCTGCTCCACCCAATTCAACCCATCCGAACTTAGGGAAGAATGCATACATCTCTACGCTTGGTTCAGTGAATGGGAAATAACTCGGCTTGAACTTTACTCTTTCAGCACCGACCATCTTTGCAAATTCTTTCAGATAACCTAGAAGATTTTGGAAAGTTAAATTTTCACCAATAACAATTCCTTCGCACTGATCAAATTCAACTAAATGCTTAGCGTCAACAGTGTCGTAACGATATACCCTGTCTACTGTAAAGTATTTCCCAGGTCTGTCTCCGTGTTCATAAAGAGTTCGTGCAGACACAGCTGTAGTCTGAGAACGCATCATAAGCTTGATTGCCTCTTCAGGTTTCCAGTCTCCTCCCCATCCAGTGCTTCCAGTTACCCAACCTCCTTCGTGGGTAGCCTTCACTTTTGATAAAAGATTCTCGTCAGGAAGAATTCCTTTTGTAGGACTTTTCAAAACAAGCACATCATGAACTCCACGAGCAG
>JAQUSH010000075.1 GCA_028715225.1 Candidatus Aenigmatarchaeota archaeon
AGATTCTTTGGAAGAGGTATCTTAGCTGATAACAGCATTGCTGGCCAGTAAATCGCATGGAATTTTGTTATATCTTTTCCAACTAGATGAACGTCAGCTGGCCAATATTTCTTGAACTTCTTTTTATCATATGTGTAACCGATACCAGACAGATAGTTTGTCAGCGCATCACACCAGACATATATTGTCTGCTTCGGATCATCTGGAACAGGAATGCCCCAGCTCAGATTCTCTTTAGATCTAGAAAAGCTGATATCTTCTAGCCCACCTTTGATGAAATTAAGTATTTCATTTTTCTTTGAAGATGGAGTTATCAGATATTTATCAGACTCTATCAATTTGATAATTTTATCCTGATATTTTGATAGTTTAAAGAAGTAATTTTCTTCTTCTACAGTCTCTGGTTCTCTGTTATGAATAGGGCAGTTGCCATCTACCAAGTCGCTTTCCTTGACAAATGCTTCACATCCAGAACAATACAAACCAGTGTATTTTTTCTTGTATATGTCCTTTGCCTTTACCAATCTGCTCCAGACATCCTGAGCAGTTGGATAGTGTGTTTTCTTGTCAGATGTACGTATGTAAAAATCATTGGATATATTCAATCGTTTAGCTAGATTAACAGCAGCTGCAGTGTTCTTGTCGACAAAAGCCTGAGTGGATAAACCTGCTTCTTTTGCCGCACGCTCGTTCTTTATTCCGTGCTCATCAGAACCTGTCAAGAAAAATACATCATCTCCTTTAATTCTGTGAAATCTAGCAATAGCATCTGCCTGAGCTAGCTCTAGAGCAAAACCTATGTGCGGTTTGGCATTGGTATAGATTATTGCTGTAGTAATGTAAAATTTGATCTGAATCACCTTACTAATAATAGAAATTTAGAAATATATAAACTATGAATCGTCTTCATTGTCGCATGCAACCGCATCCAGATATTTGTCAATATCAAAAGGAGACCAGTCTTTGCATAAAACTCCTTTGTGCTTACATACCTTGATTTTAATGCAGTTATCGCATGTCTTCTTCATAGATTTCTGTTATTGTTCTACCTTTATAAATTTGATGAACAAAAGAACTATCATGCAAAAATATACCCATCTCGTATTTGCCTTTTTAGTTTTCTTACTTTTGAATCAGGTGTTTCATTATCCACTATATCTGGCATTCATAGCTTTCATAGGAACCATGCTTCCAGATTTAGATATTAAAGTAAAGAACTTGCACCGCAAAATATTTCACAATCTCTGGTTTTTAGCGCTGGTATTGTTTGTTTTATTCAGAATGGGTCTGATAGATAATCAGTTTGCTATAATATTTTCAATAGGATTTATTAGTCATCTAGTTGCTGACTCGCTGACGCACATGGGCATAATGCCTTTATGGCCGATACCTGTTCCGAAGTTCAACGGACCAGTTAAAACAGGAAGCCTTGGAGAATTTGGAGTATTAATATTTTTAATAATTATTATATTTATGATAGGCGGTCTGATATGAAATTTGAAGAAGCTAGTGATATAAGAGAAAAAATAGATAAGATAGTTGAAAAGCTTAACATGAATTATATTGATCCGGATCGTGTAAAATGCATAAGATCATTTAAGACTTCTAATAATGCAGTAGCTAGAATATGGTCTCTTCCTAAAGTCTGGCAGAAGATGCTAAATGTTGAATCTCATTATATTGTTGAGGTCATTTCTGAACGGTTTGATAAGTTAAGTCAGGAAGATCAGATTAAGACGCTTATACATGAGTTGATGCATATCCCTAAGACATTCTCAGGCGCTCTAGTTTCTCATAATACTAAACAGTTTGACGGCAAAGGCGGGCATATTTCTAAAAGAATAACATCCAAAACAGTAGACAAATTGTACAAAGAATACTTAGATTAGCCATCCAAAATAGTATAAAATCGCTAAAACAATTATAACCAAAATTGCTACTCCAATTACCTTCTTTATTATTTTAAATCCTAAGATTATCAGAACAATTATAATAATTATACTAAGTACCTGCTTCATCAAAAGGCTCAAAGTATCAAATAATGCCATAATAATTATTCCCTAAGGTAGAATAAAAAGCTTTGAAATTATACAGTAATCGTAGGTTGCTTATTCTTTGTTTCTCCGAATTCTCTTTTAATAAGATACGGAAGATATGGTAGAATTATTGGAAAAGATAAAATTTTTGTAGCTTCCATGTGACTGTATCTATCATCATCCCAAAAATAATCGGAGATTGAATCAATTAGCGTCTGACCATATATCAATGGTTTAAACAAAAAACTATCTGGAAGATGATATCGTTTCTGTGTTTTAGGTAAATTTTCTCTAAATCTTTCTCTTATCGTAACCATAACATATGTTATTTCAGAAAAAGATATAAATGTATATGTTCTAGAAAGCTTTTTAAGTTTTGAATTGTATACTGTGAATATGAAAATTAAAGATATACAGACAGGCACAAATGTTGATTTAGTTGGAAAGATAAAAGAAATAGCAGATGTTAAGCAAGTTAACACAAAATTCGGAATGACTTCTTTGACAGTAGCTGTTTTGGAAGACGATACTGGATCTGTTAAACTTAACTTATGGGGTTCACAATCTGAAGGAATTGAAGAAGAATCTACACTTGAGATAAAAAACGGATTTGTGAAAGAATTCCAAGGACAGAAGCAGATAAGTGTCGGAAAGACAGGCTCAATCAAGGTTGTTGAGTAGTTTTTTCAGTTTTCCGATATATGTACCATCTAACAAATATACTTTTGATTCTTCTAATTTTATTACATTCATGATAGGACCCATAAGAGTGTAATTTTCTTTATTGAAAGCCATTCCGCCTATTATTGGATTAAATGCTGGCATGATAATTATTTCCTTAATTTTGCATTTTTTCTTGTATTTCTTTTCTATCGCTTTTGTGTCTAATTCAGCTTTTATCCAGCAGTGCTCTTTCATTCTTCCTTTGAATTCAACTGCAGGATGAACATGACCCATGATTAGATATTCACAATCTAATAGCTTTTTAGAAAACCAAGCATGTCCGTGCACGAAACCGTAATTTCCTATTTTTATTCCCTTTGATGATATTATCTTAACGTCAGAAATATTGTGAAGATCAGCGTCATGATTTCCCTTCACAACAATAACTTCAAGTTTTTCAGATAATCTTTCTAAGAAAGCAGGTATTTCTATTGATTCTTGATAATAGGTACCTGGAACTTTATGCTTCAAATCTCCTAAGATTATGAGCTGCTTTGCTTTAGTCTGTTTGCTTAGTTTGTTTATTTTGTTTTCTAGTTTCTGTATCTGAGATGGTATAGATATCCCAGAATGATACAATGCTGATTCCATTCCAATATGCAGGTCTGCTATAACTAGAGTTTTGTCTATTAGCAATGCCCGTTCTGTAAGGAATCTCATATTTAGGTATCTTCTTCAAAGGTTTTATACATATATAATTCACTATAAAGTAGTAAATAATACATAGCTT
>JAQUSH010000076.1 GCA_028715225.1 Candidatus Aenigmatarchaeota archaeon
ATTTTGTTGATTTCTGCAAAAGAGATCATTTCCTAAAAATCTTTTCAATGGGTTTAGGATTATCTGTATTGTTTATCGGTGTAGGAATATCTATGCACCTTGCAAACAGCATAGGACCTGACATAAATTCAAATTGGGACAATGCCTGGGATTTCTTAAAGACGCAGACACCAGAATTGTCTATAGTTGGAACCTGGTGGGATCCAGGACACATGATTGCTGGTCTAGCTGAAAGAAGAAACTTTGCAGACGGTGCTCACTGTGCAGAACCTTGCATGTACAATATAAATGACCGTATTGTCGACCTAGGTAGAATAATGGCTACTGACAACGAAGCAGAATCATTGGAATTGATTAAGAAATATCAAGGTGATTCGCCTAAAGTCTACTGGATAGCATCAGATGATCTTGTTTCAAAATACCAGTGGCTGCAATACTTTGGTATGGGATGCGATGCAAGATCAGACCAAAAATGCTCATTGTATTACCAATTACCAAAATCTGATATCAAATATGATTCAACTGGACAGCCTATAGCAGTGCAGTATAGCGATGTATTAGTCATCCCTGCAAGCACTCCTATTCCAATATACACGCAGGGAAAAACAGCTGCTATTATTCAGGAAGTGATTTATTATGATGTGTCAGGACAGGTTCGTAGAGCAGATCTTACAAATGTAACAGATTTTGTAAAACAATATGAAACTGAACTTAAGATAAATCTTCAGCCAAGCACGCTTACAGCTACAGCATGGATAAGCAGAGATTATAGCTACATTGTCATGATACCAGCTAACCTTAGAAACACAGTATTTACACGTATGTACTTCTTGGAGGGAGCTGGACTAGAACATTTCAAGCAAGTATTTAGAAACGAACAAGTGAAAATATATGAGGTTGTATGATGAAATACGCCTTAATATGCGCATATAATGAAGAAAAAAATATCGCTGATGTCATAAAAGATACTCAAAAATATGTTGATAAAATTATAGTTGTAAATGATGGGAGCACAGACAAAACTTTAGAACAGATAAAAGATTTTAACAATGTAATAATTATTTCTGATGGAACAAATCGAGGCAAAGGTCACGCTTTGATAGAAGGTTTCAAATACTTCCTCAGCACAAACGGAAAATATCTTGTTACATTAGACGCGGATAAACAACATGATCCTTCCCAAATACCAGCAGTATCTATGCTCGTAGAAAAAGGCGTGGCTGATCTAGTCATTGGCTCTAGATTTGCGAGAAAAAAAGAAAGCAAAATGCCTATATTCCGAATATTTTTTAATGTTGGTGTTAACTTAACGATGATATTAGTAACTGGTTCATTCTTTGCAGATGTTTCATCTGGCTTCAGATGTTATACACGAGAAGCAATTGAAGCCATTTCAAAAGAACTAAAAGTCTATGATTACGGAATAGAGCCTGAGATACTGGTAGAAGCTACGAAACATAATCTAAGAATAGCAACAGTTCCTATAACTTGTCATTACATTACTAAAGAAAATGATAGTTTCATGCGTTTAGCAAAGAGTTATTTAAAATTCGCATGGAGACACAAATGGGATGCGCTCAAAAAAATGTTTAGAATCAACTAAACTTTTTAGACAATCCTGTGCACGAACTAAAAAGAGGCGCGCATGTAGTATCTGGCGTATTCTTTTTCATTCTGAAAAACGGATTAAAGTACAGACTATCTAGAAATAAATCTAGCAAGTAAAACTATCACAATATCTGACTATTCCATTACTGTCAATATAAGTATCTTTTCTGGTAATATTTTCATCTTTCGTGTTCATTGTTTCACCTCTTTAATTTTATATTTTTAAATTGCAGAACAGTATATTAAACACTTATGAACGATTGCTCTAGAACTAAAATCATCTCAATTTCTTCAGAAGATAATTGAAATTTTCAATGCTCTTTGGAAAATATCTGTCTCCTTTCCTGTAGTGATCTGGATGGAAGTTGAAAGCTATAACTCCTTTGTGCTTGCTACACTCGCTAAGAACACGGTCTATGTCTTTCTGGGTTGGTTCAGATACAACTGATATCATTGTAAGATTGTCATATTTCTTTGGTCTGTAAAACATAACTTCATTTATTTTCTTTCCGAATGAAACAGGATCAACAAAAATATATTCTATCTCTTTAGGCAGCTTGTTCATTATCATTGGATAGAAGTTTGTTGCCTTGATCGCAACATGTTGCGAGAATGACTTAACATCAACTTCAACGTTCTTGAAGCATTTTAAGTTTTTGTCAAATCTGTATGGAAATTTTCATGCATCCCAACTTCTGCGTCAAACATCTTCGCATAATACATTGTTTTTCTGAGAACCATAAGTATAGAACGGACGTTTCTTCTTCTTTCAGCTTCAAGCATCTCGTGCATCTCATCCTCGAAACCAGGATTATCTATGTCGTGAATGATGATTATTTTTGCTCCTTTGTACTTAGAATAAGGTATTTTTAATTTAGGGTTTTTCAATTCCTTGATAGGATGCTCTTTATGCTTCTTTGTTTTGTAAAGCATCAGCTGATAACCATATCTTATTTTGTTTGATATCGGCATAATAAGTATTCTCCTTTCATTTATTAATCTTTTTTCTAAGCACGCTGTTATATAGATATCTCCATGCCTCTCTTGGATGAGTAACTGCATATTTCATAACAAAAGGAGAGAGTACATCTTTCATCTTAAAGCTTACTGCATACTGATTAACTTCAATCTGTCTTTTGAAATCATCATAAATCTGCAAGAACTCTTCTTTAGGCATTGTCTTGTTAAGATAAACAAAATTTCCTTTCTCTGGTGTTAAATCTAAAAGATTCCAGTCCATGTTGTCTGAAACCAATCCTCGTTGTTTTGCTTCTTCCCATATCTCTGTTCCAGGATACGGCGTGACTACACACAATGTTACAGTGTCTATCTTGTTGCTCTTTATGAAATCTAAAGTCTTGTGCATGTCTTCTTTTGTTTCGTCCGGCGCGCCTATCATAAAGAAACCATGGACTTTCATTCCGTATTTGTGCGATAACTCTACAGCTTTCCTGTTCATCTCTACCGTAGTCGTGTCTCTTTTAAGATAGTTCAGTATCCTTTGTGAACCTGATTCAAACCCAAAATCAATCTGAAGAACATTCATCTCTTTCAGTAATCTCATTCTCTCATCGTTCATTATGTCTACTCTCGATAAGCATCCAAAGTCTACTTTCTCATTTATTTTGTCTTCCTTTATCAGATTGACTATTTTCTTCAGCCTGTCTAAATCAGAAGCAAACAGGTCGTCAAATAAAAGTATTTCCTCTACGCGGTATTTGTTCACTAGTTCATTCATCTCGCCAACCACGTATTCAGGCGAGAACATTCTTAGTTTTCTTTCCCAGAAATGAGAAGATGAGCAGAAGCGACAGGCAAATGGACATCCTCTCGATGTGAACATGTGTGTTGCGCGGCTGACTTTTCCAGC
>JAQUSH010000077.1 GCA_028715225.1 Candidatus Aenigmatarchaeota archaeon
ATTCATTGTTTTACCCTTATATTACGCAAAAGCCCTCATAGGACACGTAGAGGGCTTTGCAAGGAGAGTGTATGGTTGGGAGCCATATTTTAAGTATACTACACTTATCTAGATTTGTCAAGGATGGTTTTAAACTTAGTTCTGTTCCAGTTTTTAAGGTCTTCTTCGGTAGCTGGACAAACATAGGTTATACGTGTTTCGTCACACAAACAATTTTGTTGAGCGACTTCTTGTACCAGTTGAGTTAAACACAGGCGGCTATTATTAAAATAATCCTCTATCTGTTCGGGTGTTATTCTATCTTTTGGTACAGGATATGGAAAATTAATCTCTAAAACCATGTTTATAATGTGATAATTAGTCATGTTTTTGCTCTTTGTAGTTCAGAATCTTTTTAAATATGTCGGACATAATCCAAATAATAATGATATAGATAATGATTACTCGACTAATGCCTAAAGCAGTAAAAAGAAGTAGTAAACTTAGTCTCAATAGGCTTAAATTTAGCTCATTACTAATCATGTTTTTGCTCCTTTTCCTGAATATTCAGGCGTAATGCATTAAAATATCGTTTTAATATTTCATACAGTTTATTAACTTCAACTACATTCTGTTCTTCTACTTTAGTCATTGTTATACCTCTGTTTTAAAAGGTCTACGTTTATGTCCTTTGGTGTCAATGCTTCTAACACTACGGCAACCTGTGGACCATAAACACCATCTTCTATACGATAGACTTTTTTAACTACAAACGTATCTCCTTTGGTTGGAATGTCTTCTCCGTTAAACAAGATGACTTTCACTCTTTGATTACCTCACTTTTTACCAGTGTGTACTCGTGTATTTCAAACGTGTGGTTGGGGTACTTAAACCTGAAAGCGTCTAACCCGCGTTTTGCGAACGCAAGTCTTGAATAGTAAGGATTGGCGCGATTGTAGTTAAGAGCTACTTTTTGTTCTGTCACATCATAGACTACGTACAGCTTGATCATACATTTCCTCCACAGAATTAAATACCTTTATTTGGTGGACACAGGTAATTCTATCACGTAGTCTGAATAATTTTTCAATACCAGTTTTACTTCCTGTATCTTTTGTTAAACTTGACACAATTTCTTTCTGCCAAACACATTCAAAATCTTCTGGAGCGTTGTACTCGCTTACAAATACTGTGTGTCCTTCATTTTCTTTATCTCTGCACCACTGCCAAAATGCTTTGTGGTCAAAATTGACTTTGTATTTAGTTGTTCCTTCGTACGGTGGGTCACAGTAAATAAGGCTATTTGGTGGTACTTCTAAGTCTGAATAACTAACACATGTAAATATAATATCACTCAATTTTGAGCTTTGTTTTAAAGCATTTCTGTAAGCTTCTTGCACATAGTCTCTTTTTCCTGTTCTATCCCTGCACCACCCACCAAGCCATTTCCCACCATAACTAAAAGCAAAGCCTGCGTAACCTTTGTACTTGTAGTTGCTATTTACCTTGAGTTGTTTATAATCAGCCTCAGTAAACTCTTTATTATTTTTAGGTAAGTTGTTTATTTGGTCCCTAATTGCAATTAATGCATCAATTAAATATGGGTTTATATCTGCCCCTATTCTTTTGCCCTGTACTTTATCAATAATATTTGCCCCACCAACAAAAGGCTCTACCCACCATTGGTTAGGGAGTTTCTCTGCTAGCATTATTGGCAATATATACTTTGCAATTCGATTCTTACTCCCCATGTATTTCATTTTTCAAGTTCCTTTTACATACGCTTTGTGACTGAAACCAAGTAGGCCGCTTGGAATTCTTTTTTAAGCGCTTTGGTTTGGATTTCGAACATCTGGTGATAGAGTTCAGAAATAGCTTTAATACCTTCTTCATTAAATTCAAGTTTTATCTCCTGCTCAAGTCCTTTAAGAGTTCCTTTAAAATAAAATCGTTCACTCAGCGTGTAGATACTCGGTTCAAATCCAGCCCACGTCTTTACTACAGAGTAGATAAAAAACTTTTCTTTTACCACTTCTTTGTAGGTTTCAACAGCAATGCCCACATCTAAAAAATCAGGCTGTACGATAACTGTTTTATGCAACAGGGTATCAGTCATTCCAAATCTCCTTATCGTCAATAGGGGCAAATTTTAGTTCTAATTTTCTTTTGCGTTGATCGCGTACCACGTTAGCAGCATCGTGTAATTTTTCTATCCATAATCCCGGTCTAAACGACTCTATTGATAAAGGGCTACTAAGATGAGATATAGCCCTAAATACTACTACTCCTTGTAGGGAAACAGTTGTAGTGTTTTTATTCGTAATTACACGAAGAATATCTTGTACATTATCCACAACCTTACAATCGTCATGTACCTGTTCTGCAAGCAGATGGTCTATTTTCATGTTACATATCCTCACACAATAAATCCACTGCTTCTGGATGTTTTGTATTAACAATATATTGGCAGAATGATCCTATGGGAGTTGCGTATGCAGTTGCAGCAACCCTGGCAAAAATTCCTGGGTTCTGGTTTGCTAAGGTGTGGTAGTGATCTTCTAATTCTTTTGTGTATGGCAGCACTATTTCACGACTTTTGTTAATAGACTCAACAAACGTTAATATAATGTGATCGTGGTGAAACTCTGTTTGTTTATTAAATCGCGAAACCGAAAAATATTGGAGTGTTCTAGTCATTGTTAATCCTTAAATGAGATAAGATATATTTTTTATCTTTGTCACCAAAAGGTGTTTCATTATCCGCCCCATCTATCCAGTTTATAATAAACTGTATTAAACTGGTGGGCATAGCAATATATTCACGAATTTCAAACGTATGATCTTTAAGATGATATGATTCTTTCATTCTACGAATACCTAACTGTGCCCCCGTGTGATCTTTATAAAACGGCTCACCTGCATTGGAAAATCTATACCCCTCATTTGTTGCATCCCATATTCTATATACTGTAACCAGCCCTTTACAAGCAGGACATATTCCAACAGGCCCGGTTTCATCATCATATTGGGTCGTTGTTCCTCTACCCCTACAGTTTTTACATATCATCAGTGTCCCATCCTAATTCTTTGGCTTGTTCAATTAATACAGTATAAATATCCTGAATAGCGTTGATTAATATACGTAAATTAGATTGAGATATAGTATGCTGTATTTCCGACATTCTATTTATCTTTATACAAAATCCATTAAGTATAAAACAATCAAATACAGTGGTGTCCCACTGTTCTATATAATATTCTACAAGATAATGTTCAGATAATGCGGATATAAGTTGTTTAATATATTCTGGAACTATGTTTCCCATGTATTCACCATAGTTATAATATCGTTATTTACTACAATAGATTTCCAATACACTATTTTATAAGCACATCTAATTATATATTGTATAATGGGAGGAAGTACAGTAAATAACTCATATAATCTCACATATAATACTAAT
>JAQUSH010000010.1 GCA_028715225.1 Candidatus Aenigmatarchaeota archaeon
CGACGCTCTTCCGATCTCAAATACTAAGAAAAACATCACAATGAAAAACCAAGTAACACTAGGTAAATATGACCATAATACACTCATGAATGGGGTATAACTGGCAGAAAAAGCAGATATCGCCAAAGCAATTATCAAATTAGCTGCCTTGTTTTTTATTGGGCTTGCTTTCTCTAAAACACCAAATACTATTGCTAATATGAATAAAAATGAAATCAAAAATTGTGTTGTTATGTCAAATATCAATTAACTCTCCTCTATTTCTTTTATTGCTCTTTTCAATTCTGAAATTTGTGATTCAATATTTTCAATTCTATATTTAACAGCTAAGTTATCTGTATCCCCGCCGTGCTCGGCAATAACCTTTTTCTTATCTTTTTCTAACTGACCAATTTTTCTGTAAATTTTATCGATTTCTTTGTCTTTGGAACCAATATTTTTTATCCTTGAACCAGCCTCTTTAACTAAACCACCGACTGCACCAGCTACATCTGGGTGTATAACTTTGGCTATTATAAAGAATAGGAACATTCCTCCTATCATAATTGGGAACCATGCATTGATTATTGGTATCATCCAACTTCCATACCAACCACTCCAAATTATATACATGTAGGTAATTAGTGTAAATAAATATCTAATTCCTTTATGACTAGGAACAACTGCATATCCAAACATCCAAAGAAACATAAGTATTACAACATGTGGAATCAAGATAAGATAAAATAATTGATCCTGAATAGAACTATATTGATAGATAAGGTTTGTATCTATCTTTAATAATGTCTCTAAAATTAAAGTTAGTATATCTATAGCCATAAAAATAATGTACTTTACTGATATTTATAATTTGTTTTATCTATTTATGCTGTTGCTAAATCTTCTGTTTTATCACTGTTAAATTTCTCGTAAAAACTTTTTTCTTCGGCTTCATTTTCTAATTTGTTTTTAACATAGTACATAAATTCTTTCCCATTTATAGGGTGGTTATCATTTGCTAAATTAATGTAATAATCAGCACTGTGCATTGTTCTTTCTGCACCAGTTAAATATGGAAATGATTCTTCTAAAAACTGAACTACAGGTTGAATATATTTAACAACCCAACTGAAAGCATCATTTGGCATTGCTTCTCTAATAATTCCTGGCTGAACCTCTTCTGGATAAACATTTATAGATTTATCGCCAATTTCTTTAAGATTGTCATTAAATACTCCTTTAATATCAACAGTTGGCGATCCGCCACCACCAGAATATAATTTACTTAAAGTTTGCCACGAATCATACATTGGACCAAGTATTTGAACATCATTACTAATAGGAACTCTAGGATTTGCTACATAAATTGCAGATGCCTGTACTTTTTGTTCGTCGGCCATTTCATTTCACCTAATTATATTTACTATTAAGTAGTATATAAATCTAATGGTATCTACGTTATTCACCGATTTGTGTGAATACTCCAAGTTCTAAGCATATCTCATATATTGCCCAGGCCCACACAACAGCCTCAAAACTTCTAACAAAGTCACCTTCTTTCAGGAAATGCTTGCAGTCAGAAATGTAAGCTTTCATGTTTGTATACATCTGCTCTCCTTTAGTATCATTTACTTCTATCTTGTCAACTATGGATTCTATTTTATTCAACCATTTTTCAATTTCTTCTCTAGGCACTTCTTTCATTTGATCATCTCCAAATATTCTTTTTCTCTAAAATGCAGTTTTCCTGGTATAACTATAGCAGAGGGTGTTTCTATCTCTTTTTCAAGCATGTTAGAAACAGAATCATAATAGATTTCTTTGCCTATTTTTCCAGAGATTATTTTGTCATTTTTCTTAATTAATTTAGCATCTAAAAGAAGCTTTAAAGCGTCTTTCACTTTCATATACAATCCAACTTCAGCATCCAGATCCAAAAGAAGCAAAGTATGCAAACCAGCTTTTTTGTTAGATTTCAATGCATCTCTGACAGAATCTAATTTATTAGAAAATGGTATCGTTACGGTACGACCATATTTGTACATCTGCAAACCAAATTCACCTAAAGCTGAAAATACAGAAGAATTGTGGATTATCTTAACTGGTATATTCAGATTTTTAGCTTCAATAACTAAATCAATATGTGTAGTTGCTGCTAACGGATCGCCTAAAACAAATAAAGCAACATCTTTGTCTTCACAATTCTTAAGAAACTCCTTCTGATTATCTTCTAAATCTTTTCGTCTTATCTGTTTGATATTATTTCCCACTATTCTTTCTAAACTACGAATATCTCCTTCCCATTTAGATGTATAGGTTTCAACAAAACACTCGCATTTTTTAGCTATTTCCATGCCTCGCAATGTTATGTCCTTTTCGTCTCCTAAACCCAATCCTATCAAATAAAGCATAATTTAAATGGAAGTTCAAGTTATAAATATTATGGTATATGAGGTAGTTGGTTCTAAAGATAAGGCAGTCGCAATAATAGGATACGGCGTGAAAAATCCTAGAAAATTAGCAAAAAGAATAATGAAAAAACATAAAAACATCAAATCTGTTCTGCACAAGTGCGGCGAACGAACTGGAACATACAGACTGCATCCTTGCAAACTGATAATTGGTGATAAAAACACTGAAGTTATACATAAAGAAAATGGATATTCAATAAAATTAGATCCGCTTAAAGTTTATTTCTCACCGCGAGAGGCAACGGAACGCGAGCGCATAGCCAAAATGGTAAAATCCGGCGAACGTGTTCTTATTATGTTTTCAGGTGCATCTCCTTATGCATTTGCTATAAAGAAAAAGCATTCTGATGTTTATGTAACGTGTGTGGAAATTAATCCTTATGCAGTCGGATATGCGAATAAAAGTGTTAAATTAAATAAAATGAACCGGATTAAGAACATATGTGCTGATGTTAGGAAGGTTAAGCTTGGAAAATTCGATAGAATAATAATGCCTCTGCCAGAAACAGCTATTAAGTTCTTAGATTCAGCTTATCATTTTGCTAAACCTGGCGCAACCATCCATGTTTACACATTTAACAACAGCCACAATGCAGCTAATCATGAGATTGCTAATATATGTGAGATGTTTAACATCAAGTGCCAAGTTGTTGGCGAACAGAAAGTGCTGCCTTATGCTCCTGGTTTGTATAAATTCAGAGTAGATCTGAAAGTTTAAGTTCACTATAGCCTTGTATTTCTCCAACGGATTGTAAAACTCTTGTTAAATTTGTTTCTCTTATGCAGTAAGGTATTCCGACCATATTTATCAACAAATCTCATCTATTACGTGTAAAAGTTTTCTTAATTTCTCTGCTTCATTCTCTGTTTCTGTAATTCCTATCTGCTCTTCTATATTCAATATATATTCTGGGGATCTTTTTTTGCAAATATAATCGTAATAATTCTCGGTTTTTTTGACTATAAATTCTAAAACCTTATTTTTACTGGTTTGAGTAATCTCAGTCAGTCCTTTAACTTTCTCCTTTGCAAAGAAAAGTTTGTCGGCCTTCTCAGGTTTTTCTACTGCTATTCCAGCTAAAGAAGCATAAAATCTTGCATCTTCATAACGCTTTTCTCCCATTAATTCTTCTGCTTTTTTATAATATCGGGAAGCTGATAAATTAGTTGAAACATCGTATTTACCAACCTCATTCAATACTTTTTCAGCAGGTTTTCTAACTTTTTCAGTCTCCTTTGCTCTTTCTTCCAATATTCTTCTCAATTGCATTGCTTTTAGATAGCTGCTGGCCATAAGAATAATTCAACAGAAAAGAATTTAAACCCTAATATCGTAAACGACATGCCATATTTTAGGTGCATATGATTTAACTTTTCTAAACTTGACAGAACCATATTTTTCCAATTTCTTCTTGACTTTCAGAATATCTTTTTCAGCTACGTTTTTATGAAAATGAATTATACAGTGCTTTTTAGCTATTTTTAATGCAGCAGGAAGAAATCGTTCCGTATCATAAATATAACCAATTATGATTCTGTCAGCAATTCCTTCTAGTGGCGAAGCAAACTTTCGGCAATCTCCTTCAAGTATTTCGATCTTACTTTGAACATGATTAAGGTATGCATTACGTCTCAGATATTCAATTGCTTTAGGATTGATATCGATAGCATAAACTTTCTTAGCTTTTTCAGCAACATAGATAGCCCAGTAACCGATTCCAGCGAACATGTCTACAATGATCTCGCCTTGTTTGATTGATTTTAACATCCTTTCACGTTCTGCTTTGTTTCCTTTAGACCACATATTCTCAGATACGTCCAGTAAAAATTGTTTTCCATGCTCTTTATGCATAGTTTGCGTTGATCTGCAACCGGCAATAATTTCTATTTTAGGCTTTCTTTTAACACCTTTGATACCTTTATCCAGAACAACAGTGTGAACATATGGTAATATTTCAAGAATAGTCTTTCCTATTATTTTTTTGTGTTTTATTAGACTCTTATCAAGCTTCAGAATAAGTATCTTTCCTAAGATATAATAGGTTTTAGGCAGTTTCTGTAATTCTTTACTTTTTAGCTTATTTTCTAATTTATTCTTCAGTTTATCATAAAATGACATTTTAGAATATTGATTATCTTTATACTTATCCTTTTCTAGCGTGTTCCCCATATCCTTTTACTTCATCGGGTTTCATGACAACATAAAAGTTATCAGCAACTGGTTTATCTTGTTTTACTGTCATAAAAATCATGATATTAAAGCGTAAGCTTTGTCTCCTTCTACACTTATTCCAAATAGACCACTATCTACACAATCCTTTACTTCTGGATCATATACGAAATTTATAGGTATCGGTTTCTTTTCCATTTTATTTCACCTGTTTTTTACAATGAATAAAAAAGAAAAGGGGAGGGATCGGAAAATTGTCAAAAATACATGCGAAATTCCCTACATGTATTTGATTGAACCTGCGTTCCAGATTTCCTTAACTGCTATTATGACGATTGCAGGAGCAACTAAAGCTGCGATGTATCCAACTATTGGTGCTAAAAAGCTACCTATGTATGGAACATCCTTTAATGCTGCGCCTGATGCACCAACTACCATTAAGGCAATTGCTGCCATCATAAACATTTCTTTGCTTTCATTTCCAATTGATCCCATTCCAAATGCGCTGAATAATCCTATCAAGAAACCTAATACTACTATTATGGTTCCTGCTGAAGGGATTACTCCTGATACCAATCCTTCTACAATTGCTATTATTATACCTAAAAGGAATAGGTATCCGCTCAATTTTACCCATTGTTTGTTTGATTTTACCATATTGTTTTCACCCTTTAGGACTTTCGTCCTTAGGATCATGAAAAAATAAAAGGGGGTGTAGTTGATTTTCCAGGCCCTCTTTTATTTGAATATTCCTGTTAAAACGAAGACTGCTCCCAATAGTGTTACAATCAATCCAACTACACTGAACAAAGTTGCACCCCATCCTAGAGCACTTAACGTCATACCATCGATTCCTAGTTTAAATGCCGCGGCAAGCAAATATAGCGCTCCGCCTGCGCCCATCCATAGGAAACCTTTGTCTGCTTTTGCTCTTATCTTCCCATATTCTGCGAATATAGGGGTAAGCAACAATGCAATTCCTAACCACGTTAATGTTAATTCAAACATTGGTTTACACCTAATTAGACTTGTAAAAAAATGCTTTTAAGCATGACTTCGACAATCGCAAAATCTCTCTCCGCAATAGAAATCTTTATATATTATTATTTTTCTTATATAACACCGTTATAGATATAATTTATAATGAAGAATATAATTTGTATGTTTTTTTATAAAATTTGATTATTTTTTGTTATCTTAAGAGTGATAAAATTGGTAGTTGAGAGAAACTAAGATATACTTTCAATTCTTTTTCTTCTTTCTGGATGAAGTAATTTGATATGTTTTCTGAAATTCATAACTTCTTTGTGTGGTACTGTTAAATACCATGTTTTATCACAATTTGGTCCAGTGATTTTAGAATATATGTTTATATCCTTTAATAATTTTTCCACTTGTTTTAGTCCATTGAGGTTTACACACTTAATTCTTACTACATTATTTGTCAAATCTATAGTACATTCATCATCAAAAAATGCTCTTAACCAAGCCTTCTTTATTGAATTATTATTATTCAGTATTTCATTCGAAATAAACCATGAACGGCTTTTCCCGCCACCCAAGATACAAATTCTATCATAAACACGTTTTGATCTACATCTTAGTTCTGTTTTCCATATCCGAGATTTAATACCAAAACTTTCTAGCATATCTTTTTCAAATTCTTTTAGCAAGATATTTTGAGTATTAGAATATGATATTTGATATCTTTTTCTATCTCGCTTATATTTTCTTCCATGAACTATTTGTAATGACTTTTTCTCAATGTAGGTTCCTATGCTACCATCACCACAAACATGAGCTGTAATTCTTGCTTCAGATAATTTCATATATAGAATTATTGCTTGTAAGAATATAAAGTAGCGGGAGTCCGATTTTCAGAAAGTTTATCTTTCATTTGAACGGACGACCCCTGGGTTATGAGCCATTCACTCCTAAATTATAGGATCAGTGAGCACTCCAGGCTTAGAGGGAAATTGAAAAACCAATCTCCTTGCTCCATCCCGCTGATAAACATTTATACGGCGGAACCTTAAATAGTTTAGCTTACAAACTGATTTTTATGACAACTATACTTGGCATTGATGAAGCTGGACGAGGATCAGTAATTGGACCGCTAGTCATAGGTGGAATATTAATCGACGAAAAAGATGAGAAAAAACTGAAAGAACTTGGGGTTAAAGATTCAAAAATGCTTTCTTCAAGACAAAGAGAAATGATGTATAAAGAAATCAAAAAAATAGTCAAAGATTATGTTACAATTCATATCTCTGCTAAGGAAATTGATGACGAGCGCAAGAGAATTAATCTGAATAGAATAGAAGCTGAAAAGATTGCACAGATAATCAAAACACTTAATCCTGATGTAGCTGTCGTCGACGCGCCACAGGTATCAACTGATAAATTCAAAAAAATGTTGATGGGAATGGCTAAAAACGGAACTAAGATAATTTCTGAAAATTATGCTGATAAAAACCATGCTGTGTGCTCAGCAGCATCTATAATTGCTAAAGTTGAACGAGATAAAGAAATTGAAAAGATTAAAATTAAAGTTGGCACTGATTTTGGAGTTGGATATCCTCACGATGAGCGGACAAGAGCATTTGTTAAATCTGCTCTGAAAGAGAAGAAGTTTTTAGAGCATATAAGACATTCTTGGATTACAGTTGATGATTTGATAGAAGAGAACGAACAGCAGAAATTGAAAACATTTTTAAACGGCAACAGTAATAATAAATAAGGTGAATATAATGAAAAATGAAAACAAAGTAATGTTTGGTTATATACTATACGGAATTCTGGTTGGTGCAGCAAGCTACTACATGAAAAATGTCATTGCTTCGCTGTTAACTATGCTTATGATTCTGTACATAGGCAAATTTACATTAGGCAAAATATTCAAGATAACCGAGAAATTCAAATGGTTCTTGACAAATGGCGGATGGATGTACATATTTGTCTGGTTCATAGTCTGGACAATATTGATCAATGTGATCAGATGATTGATAATATCGGAGACTGGAAAAGAACGCATTATTCTAAAGACGTTACTAGCAAAATGGATAATAAAGAAGTAATTGTTATGGGCTGGGCACGTGCTCTTCGTGGAGGAGGCGCTTTAAAGTTCATACAATTGTCTGACCGTGAAGGAAATATTCAGATTACTGCTAAGAAAGGAGTTGTTGCTGACAATATAATGAAAAAAATTGAATCTCTAAACAGAGAAGACGTTCTTGCTGTGAAGGGAACAGTAAAAGCTTCTAAAGAGGCACCTAATGGATTTGAGATAATTCCTATTGATATACGTGTCCTTAACAAAGCTGAAACACCGTTGCCGTTAGAATTAGTAACTAAAAAGACTCCAGCTGAACCTGCTACAAGATTTGACGCACGATCATTAGATCTCAGAAAACCTGAAATAGCAGCAATATTCAACATCAAAGATTCAGTTACTACAGCTGTCAGAAATTATCTTGAAGGTTCTGGATTTATAGAAATTCATAGTCCTAAAATAATTGCAGAAGCTAGCGAAGGAGGTTCTGAAGTATTCAAAGTAAAATATTTTGATCGTGAAGCTTACCTAGCTCAATCACCACAGTTCTACAAACAGATGATGATGGCAGCTGGGTTTGATAGAGTATATGAAATGGGTCCAGCTTTCCGTGCAGAAAAATCACATACTACGCGTCACTTGGCAGAAATACTTATGCTAGACATGGAAATGTCGTTTATCAAATCTACTGAAGATGTAATGGATGTTGTTGAAAAACTTATGATTGAAATATGCTCACATGTTAAGAAAAATGAAGAACGTTCTTTACAGATAATTGGAAAGAAAATTGAAGTTCCTAAACCTTCATTTCCAAGAATAACAATGGAAGAAGCTAAAAAGATACTAAAGAAAAAAGGTTTGGAATATAAACCAAATGAAGAAATAGACTCGGCTGGAGAGAAAGCATTAGGAGAATATGTAAAGGAAAAATATGATCACGATTTTGTATTTTTAACAGAATTCCCTTGGGCAGAAGCAAAATTCTATCACAAACAGTCTGATACTAATCCTAAAGCAGCTGAACGCTGTGATTTGATATACAGAGGTTCTGAGATAGCAACCATAACACAAAGAGAACACAGATATGATATTCTGATTAAACAGGTTAAGGCACAGAAAGTGACAGCTGAAAAAATAAAATTCTATTTGGATGCATTCAGATATGGCATGCCTCCTCACGGCGGATGCGGCATAGGAATTGATAGGATTGTACAGCAACTTTTAGAATTATCTAATGTTCAAGAAGCGGTATTATTCCCTAGAACTTCTGAAAGAATTACACCTTGATTATTATGCGACCAATAATTATCGGTTCTGGAATGGGTGGTTTATGCACAGGACTTATTCTGAAAAAGAACGGATTTAATCCAATTGTATTTGAAAAGGATAATCACTACGGTGGATCATTTTGGTCTTACAAATTAAAAGGATATACAATAGACACTGGTGCTCATATGCTAACACGCGGAAAGTCAGGAGAATTGCCTACTCTTATGAAAAAATATATTGATCCTAATATATTTGAAAAGAAATTTGTTGCGCAAAAACATTACAGATTTTACATTCATGATAAGGGTGCTGAAGTACCTGGAAACCTATCATCTCTTTTGAAATTTGATTTGCTTCAAATGAAAGACAGAATATCATTTCTTAAGATGTTTGTGGATTTTCTGAGACTGGGACGCGCCGGAACTGAAAAATATCCTAACATGAAATCCTACGATTATGTGAAGAAATATGTGACTTCTCGCGATCTACTTATACTTCTTAATGCATTTTCATGGATGAGCACTGGCTGTTCGATAAAAGAAGGTGCGTTGTCTCGTTTTGTAGATACATTTGTAAGAGACAAAAAGATGACTGGGAAATATATTCTGAAACATATTACTCCGACTTCAAACGCGACTGAAGGTGACTGGTATCCTAAAGGCGGATTGAAAAAAGTTCCAGAATATTTCATAAAACAAGGATTGGATGTTCGACTATGCAAAAAAGTCGATAAAATAATTATTAAAAACAATCAGGTTGTAGGAGTTAAAATCGGAAAAAAAATAATGAAAACAGACATGGTTATTTATGATGGCCTTGTAAAAAATCTGAACAAGATGTTAATCGGTGGTAAATACACAGGAAAGCTTCCTAAAGAAGATGAATATGCTTCAGTAACTATCTGGCTAGGTTTCAAGAAAAAAATAGCTGACTGGAACAGAGAATCAAGAGTTTATTGCGATCCTAATCTAGAATCTCCTCACTGGGCGGTGTTCTTTACTGATTTTGATCAAACACTTGCTCCGAAAGGACATCAGCTGTTTGGTATGAGCGCAATAACACATGGTGATACTAAAAAATTAGTAAGCAAAATGGAAAAAACTTTAGATAAGATGCTTCCTGGATATAAAAAACATCTAGACATGAAACATGTTCAAATCTGGAGAGCTGAAAAAACTCTGCAGAAAGCTCATAATTCTATGTGGAATCTTCCTGAGCAGAAGACCAATATCAAAGGATTATATGTAGTAGGGACAGACACCAAAGGATATGGGTCTGGTGGAACACTATGCGCAGACTCAGCTATGCGCTGCTGGCATTATATTCGAAAAGATTATAAAGTTTAAATTAGTAGTGATTTTATGGCATGGTCTATAGATAATAAGAAATGTTTGAGATGTGGTACATGCGTTTCAGTGTGCCCGCTTTTAGCACTTAACCTTGAAGAAAACGGATTAGAGATTGATAGAACAAAATGCGTTCTTTGTGCTAAATGTTCTAAGGTTTGTCCAGTAAAAGCAATAAAGGTGGAAAAATGAATTGGAAAGAGTTTTTAAAACCAGATATGAAAAAAATAAAAATATTTATCTTACTATCAGCCACATTTTCAATAATATTATATTTTATGTTCTCAGCCGTTACATGCTTTTCATGTACAGCCGAACAGATTATGACCGAAGCCATTAATCGATTGCTATCAGATTTACCCTACATTTTAGTTGTATCATATTTAATATCTTGTTCAATATTAACTGTTTATAATAAGGTGAAGAAAAAATGATAAAAAACTATTATGATGTTGTCATAGCTGGAGCTGGTCCTGGTGGATCAATGACAGCTATACATTTAGCTAAGAAAGGTTTTAGTGCTGCTTTATTTGAAAAAAGACAAGAAGTAGGCGCACCAAAAAGATGCGGAGAAGGATTGCCGCTAACAGCTGAAGAAATATACAAATTAGGAATACCTGATTTCTGCAAAAGACAAGAAGTAAACGGAGCTACTCTTCATGCACCTAACGGCAAAAGTGTTACTATTAACATGGGTGACATAGCTGGTTATGTTGTTGAACGAAAAGCTTTGGACAAATGGCTTGCTTCTGAAGCATCACGAGCTGGAGCATATGTTCAGGCTAAAACAGAAGTAATTGATGTAATAAAAGAAAATGGATATGTTACTGGTGTCAAAGTAGAATATGAAAATGAAATTCATACAATAAAATGCAAAGTTCTTGTTGCAGCTGACGGAATAGAATCTACGGTAGCTAGGAAAGCTGGATTAGATACAACTAATCAACTAATTGATGTTGAATCAGGCTTTCAATTTGAAATGGCAAATCTGAAACTAAATGATGATCTTAAGAAATTACATTTATATTTTGGAAAAGATGTCGCTCCTCGAGGATATATATGGATATTCCCTAAAAGCAAAGATGTAGCTAACGTTGGAATTGGAATTTCTGAATCAGAACATTCTGCAAGGTATTATCTTGAAAAATTCATAAAAGAACGTCCAGAGATATTTGGAAATGCTGGAATTGTTGAAGTTAATGCAGGAGGAATACCGACAGGTGGATTACTTGAAAATTTTGTGCTTAATGGATTTGCAGTTGTTGGAGACGCTGCTCATCAGGTGAATGCTTTGCATGGTGGTGGCCTGCATGAATCAACTACAGCCGGAAGAATACTTGCTGACGTTATTGGAAAATGCATCAAAAAAGGTGATGTTTCTCAGGAAGCTTTATCTGAATATAATACATTATGGTGGGAAGAGAGAGGAAAAAAGTTAGAAAGAATATTGAAATTCAGGCAAGCTTATGACAAGATGACTGATGAAGACATGAACATGATAGCTGACAGTTTGAGCGGAGAAGATCTTCTGAGCATGGTAAAGGGTTCTAAGATATTAGGATTAGGTAAATTACTAGTAAAACACCCTAAACTTCTAGGTTTATTGAAACACTTTGTATAATACATATCTTTAAATATGACTAATCAGATAAATATGATTAGTATGAATAACAAAAAGTGCATTGGTTCTACTAAAGTAGGTTCTCGAGGACAGATTGTAATACCGCAGGAAATTAGAGAAAAATTAAATATCAAAGAGGGAGAGATTCTTTTCGTCATTGAAAATAATGATACTATTGAGATTGTAAAAGCTCAAGTGATTGCGGAGGCTCTGAAAAAGTGATGTTATGGTAAGAATAGATAAAATGGAATTGTATGGTTTCAAGTCATTTGCCAAGAAGACACTATTGACTTTTCCTCAGAACTTCGCATGCATATGCGGTCCTAATGGATCTGGTAAGTCTAATGTATTAGACGCAATATGCTTTGTATTAGGAAGAACATCAGCTAAATCATTAAGGGCAGACAAGATGATGGAAGTTGTATTCAATGGAGGAACAGGCAAACCTCCTGCTGAATTTGCTAAAGTAAAATTATATTTTGACAACAGTGATCATAAATTTCCAATAGAAGAGAATGAGGTTGCTGTATCTAGA
>JAQUSH010000078.1 GCA_028715225.1 Candidatus Aenigmatarchaeota archaeon
AAAGCAAACATATTATAGATAAGATGTTCAATGCCGCCATGCAAGAACATGTGTGTAATCAGTGTCCATGGATGCTGCAGAACTTCTGACGATACAAGAACTAAAGAATCTGTAATTGGAAATACGTTCTGCAGTATGAAAACTAGAACACATGCAATCAGTATGTATAAAGCAGCATATTTCATAAAAATCAATCTGGAATACTTCTAAGCATGTCCCCATGTAATCGTTCAGTTTCATAATCAGAAACACTCCACGGTATAAACCCGCCGTGCAGTGCTCTGTAGTGTTTAAGTAATTGTGGCCATGTTAATGAATGCGGTTTATGCGGTTCTTTGGATTCAGAACAGTAACATTTGTCATTAAATTCTATATAAAGTTCAGGTCTAATCATAATAATTATTGTTCTCAAACAAATAAAAGCTTATAAACTTTACAAAATAACCTTCTAGTATAGTTACAGTAACAGTTGGCGATGACAGTGACTTCACAGGACAGCACCTTCACTAGACTATATACTCCCGTTGGAGAGCTAGCACTATCTCGTTTTAAAACACATACACCAATACAGGAAAAGGTTATTCCTCTTGTTCTAAAAGGACGAAATGTTCTGATTATTGCTCCGACCGGCACTGGCAAGACCGAATCAGCGATGCTTCCGATATTCAGCAAGCTGAAAGAGAAACCTCACAAATCAATCGCCTGCCTTTACATAACACCGATGAAATCTTTGAACAGGGATTTACAAGATAGACTGATGTGGTGGTGCAATAAATTAGAATTAGATATTTCTATACGTCACGGCGATACTACACAGCACGAGCGTAAACTGCAGTTAGAATATCCACCTCAAATACTTGTAACAACGCCTGAGCAGATCCAAGCCATGCTAATAGGAAAAAAATTCAGAGAACATCTTAGAAATATAAAATATATCATTATTGATGAAATACATGAGATTGTTCAAAGCAAACGTGGCGTGCAGTTGACAGTTGCATTGGAAAGATTAAAAAATATAACAGACAAACCACAGATAATAGCACTAAGCGCAACAATCGGCTCGCCAGAAACAGTTGCTAAATTTTTATTCAATAAAGATGACTATGAGCTAGTTCAGGCTCAGGTTGTCAAAGATATTGACCTAGAAGTAAGATATCCTTATCCTAATGCTGAAGACAGAAAACTTGCTGAAGATATATTTATTGGTGAGACTGTTGCTGCTAGACTTAGAGCAATACATGAAATAATAAAATCACACAAATCATCTCTTACGTTCACAAACACCAGAGAAGCTGCAGAAATACTTTCTTCAAGACTCAGATTGTTTGACAAAGATTTAACGCATGAAGTTCATCATTCTTCTTTATCTAAAGACATCAGAATCAAAGCTGAAAAAGAATTCAAAGGCGAAACGCTTAAGGCGCTTATCGCTACGAGCAGCTTAGAATTAGGAATAGACATTGGTTCTATCGATGTTGTCATACAATATATGTCACCAAGGCAGGTTGCTAAACTTGTGCAGAGAATCGGTAGATCTGGTCACGGTGTCGGACGAAAATCAGAAGGTTATATTATATCTGCTGAAGGAGACGATGTTTTTGAATCAGCTGTTATTGCTAGAAAAGTTCTGAAAGGCGAACTAGAAAAAATTAAAACTCATAAAAACAGCTTTGATGTTTTGGTTCATCAGATAATCGGCATGCTCATGCTGGATTACGAGATAGATTCAACTGAAGCTTACAATCTAATAAAGCGTGCCCAGCCGTTTTCAGAATTAAAACAGGAAGATTTTGAACGTGTTTTGAAGCTTATGGAAGAAATCAGATTAATCTACAGAGACAAGAATCTGATTAAACGAAAGAAAAAAGTATTTGATTATTATTTCCAGAATCTCTCAGTTATACCTGATACGAAGAATTACAAGATAATCGAGATGGGCTCAAACTCATTTATTGGAGTTTTAGATGAAGAGTTTGTTGTCAACCATGGCAGCATGGGTTCTACGTTTATAGTCAAAGGAAGATCTTGGAAGATACTTTCTGTTGAGAATGACAAAGTAATCGTTGAAGCTGTTCAGAATATTGAATCATCTGTTCCTGCCTGGAATGGCGAGCTTATTCCTGTTCCATATGAAATATCTCAGGAAGTCGGTGAGCTTAGAGAACTTATAGCTAAACAACTTAGAAACGGTCTGAAAACTAAAGAAGTTATACAGAAGATAAAAGAGAAATATCCTGTTTCAGACGATGCAGGAGAAAGAATGGTTGACGTAATTGAAAAACAACTTAAGAAATATCCTATACCGTCTAACGACAAACTGTTATTTGAAACTTACAAAGAGTACGTAGTCATACATTCTATGTTCGGTACGTTAGTGAATGAAACAATATCACGGTTCATATCATCTATACTTTCAGCTGACTACGGAGAAGCCATATTCAGCAAATGCGACCCTTACAGGATTATATTCAGAGGATGCAGACTGGAAGATATAAAAAAGATATTCAAAGAATACAATCCAGATGACCTTGAAGTTATAGTAGAGAAAGCACTGCCTAGATCATCTCTATTCAAATATCGTTTTCTTCACATAGCAAAACGAATGGGAATACTAGAAAGAGGAGCTGACTTAGATAAAATAAACATAGATCGTTTGATAGACATCTATTGGGGTACACCTGCTACAGACGAAACATTCAATGAATTGTACAAAGACAAATTAGACACAAAAAAAGCTGTTGATGTTCTGAAAAGAATCAAGTCTGGTGAAATTAAAATAGAAGAAACTGAAGGGGTAAGCCCTTTAGGTGAAGCTGGATTTAAATTTGAACTAAGTGATGTTGTTAAACCAAAGAGTCCTGAGAAAGAAATATTCAAACTTTTCAAAGAACGGCTGCTGAACACTAAGATAAGATTAATGTGTCTGAATTGCGGTAAGTACTCTTTGTCTACGCAAGTTAGAGGAATAAAGGATACGCTTTGTCCGAAATGCGGTTCAAGGCTTATTGCTATACTTCGAGATTATGATAAGGAGTCGCAAAATATAATCAAAAAATGGCTGAAAGGAGCTGAACTAACTAAACAGGAAGAAGATAAGTTAGAATACATCAAAAAGTCAGCTGACCTTGTGATTAACTATGGTTCTAAGGCTGCGTTCGTTTTAGCTGGTCGTGGTGTCGGACCTGCGACAGCATTCCGTATTCTTGCTAAAGCTAACCTGACAGAGGAAGAACTACTTAAGAATATACTACATGAAGAACGATTGTATATTCAGAATAAAAAGTTCTGGACA
>JAQUSH010000079.1:0-2128 GCA_028715225.1 Candidatus Aenigmatarchaeota archaeon
AATGACACCCACCCCGCTTTTGCCGCTTCTTCCGTTTTTATATTGGATACGATTGGACAATTAATGAATTATTACGCCGTCTGCGATATCGCTTTTGTGGGTGGAAGCCTCGTAAAAAAAGGCGGGCATAATATCATTGAACCGGCAGCCTGCGCTAAACCTGTGGTCTTTGGCCCGTACATGTTCAATTTCCGGGATATAACGGACCTGTACCTTAAGAATAACGCGGCGGTAATGGCGGGTTCAATCGGTGAGTTGAAAGATAAAATAAGATACCTCCTTGAGAATGAGGCGGAATCTTTGGCTTTAGGCAACAGGGCGAAAGCGCTTATTAACCGCAATAAAGGCGCGACGGCCAGGAACCTGGAATATATTTCGGGATTTTTAAAACGAGGTGGATAGATATGCTTGAGGTCAATTTAAGGAAGTCAGGGGCGGTCGCGGTGGTGGATTTATCCGGCACTATAGATATCGATGCTTCAAGTTTCATCGAGAAGGTCGGCTGGTGTCTGAATAACGGTTATAAGGAAATACTCTGTAACCTGGAGAACGTGGAAATGGTGGATTACGCGGGGCTTACGGTCTTATCTATCGCCTATAAGAATGTGCTTAACCATAAAGGCAGGCTGAAGCTGACGAATGTCTCGGCCCATATCAAAAAGACGTTTTCCCTGGTCTGTTTGGATAAGGTGTTCGAGATGTTCGATGATGACGAATTTGCTTTGCGTAGTTTCGAAGAAGACCGTATTATATGCGAGATCAAGAAAAAACAGCTGCGCAGAAGATTCAAGCGCCTTCCGCTGGATATCGATATACACTTCAGGTCGAAAGCGCATGAGAAAAATTTTAACAGCGGAAAGATCTTGAACTTGAGCGCGGTAGGGATGCTTGTTTTCGCGGAAAGGACGTATCCGCTCGGAGAGATACTGGAATTGGAACTTTCCCTGTATCCTCATCCGGGCCGTATGGAAGTGAATGGCAAGGTGGTCTGGCTGGTGCAGAAGGATATCCAGCCCCAGATATATCCCGCGATGGGGATTGAGTTTTACCGTCTCGACAGCGATACCCAGCAACACATCGTTAATTTCGTGGACAGGAATCTTCCTTTGAACAGCGCGAGTGAATGTTAGGTTGAGTTAACAGATACAAAAGGGAACGGTTCAAAAAAAGGGGACGGTTCTATTTTTTTTGGGAAAAAATAGAACCGTCCCCTTTTTTTGGGCCCCCTTTTTTACGGGTCAGTTTTTTTATATGTTCTATCACTTCCCGGGTAGTTCTTTCCGGGGTTGATGCTCCCGCTGTAATACCCGCGCTTTTCGCCCTCCTGAAATAATCCGGTTTTAACTCTGATTTTGATTGTATCCAGTAGCTTCTTTTATTAAGTGTTTTGGAGATTTCGAATAGCCGGCGGGTGTTGGCGCTGGCTTTGGAACCGATGATGATCATGACGTCGTTTTTTACGGGCATTGTTTTTATTTCTTCCTGTTTTGCCTTCGTCGGCCTGCATATGGTATTGAAAAAACGCAGGTTTTTAACCTGTTTTTTGATTGCGCGGAGTATGGCGGATACTTTTTCCCGGTTTTGCGTTGATTGTACCACTACGCAGGCTTTTTTTATCCGGGAAAGGGCGTGCACCGGGATCCTGCCGCGGGGGCCGATCACTACGGATTTTGTTTTGAGCTGTCCTTTGATACCACGTACTTCGTCGTGATAGGCATCCCCGATGATAATGACGGTATACCCCTTTTTTTCCATTTCCCGGGCGATCGTATGTATCTCTTTGACCATGGGGCAGGTGGCATCTACGATTGTGTACCCGAGCCTCCGGGCTTTTTTGACGGTATTGAGTCTTTCTCCGTGCGCGCGGATGAGCAATATCCTTTTCCCCGTGCCGGCCCCGGTTTTTTTGATCTTTTGTATGCCTTTTCCCTCGATCTGGCTCACGACGTCTTCATTGTGTACTATATCGCCGAGCATGTATATTTTTCCCCCGCTGCCGGCGGTTTCCAGGGCGATGCGGACTGCCCGTTTTACGCCGAAACAGAATCCGGCGGATTTCGCCACGTTTATTTTCATGGTTCAGGCTCCTTTCAGGATCGCGGGCAGACCGGTTATTTTCCGGATGAGA
>JAQUSH010000079.1:2138-3307 GCA_028715225.1 Candidatus Aenigmatarchaeota archaeon
CGAATACGTCATACCCGTTGTTCTCGATCTGCCGCAGTATCCCGGAGTAGGTTTCTTTCATTGCCGAAACGCACAGGCGTATCCGCGGGCAGTTGAGCGTTTTTATCCCCGCGGTTGAAGCGTCAAAATATTCGCGCGCGCGCCCTATTTGAAAACGCATGAAGGCTTTGAATTTTTCGTCAACCATACCGCGGCGCAGAGAGTTTTCCGTAACCGCGAATTTTCGCATTTCATCTTGCGGAAGATATATCCTGTTCCGTTGAAGGTCTTCTTGTATGTCCCGGAGTATATTGGTCAACTGCATTGCGATGCCGAGATCTACCGCCTGTTTTTCTCCGGAAAGGATGCCGGGATTCAGGATTTTCAGCATGATCAATCCCGCCACTCCCGCTACTTTATAACAGTATCCGGAGAGTTCTTCGAAGTTGTTATAGCGGGATTTTACCCTGTCCATGCGCATGCCTTCCAGGAATTCGGAGAAATATTTCTCGGGTATCGCGTAGTCCTCCATGGTTTTCCGGCAGGCAAGCAGGAGGCAGTCCCGCAGGGTATCCCGGCGGTACAGGGATTTGATCTTGTTTTGTATTTCTTCAAGTGCCTGCGGAGCCATGTTTTGCTGTTCGTTGTCTACCGCTTCGTCGCTCATGCGTAAAAGCGTGTAAACGCAGTATGAAGCCCGCCGCGCCCGGAGCGGAAGAAAAAAAGAAGCGAAATAGAATGTTTTGGCGTAGTGCCGGGTGATGGCTTGGGCGATGCGGCAGCCGTTGCGGATATGGTTTTCGTCGAGGCGTCCCATGAGTATTATTCTACATATTGGAGAATGGAAAGCAAGGAAAACCTGACAATCCGGGTAACCGGTTGGTGAATGAAAAATGGGGGACGAAAAAAGGGGACGGTTCGAAAAAAAGGGGACGGTTCTATTTTTTTACTTGCAGTCGAGAACAAAAAATAGAACCGTCCCCTTTTTTTAGAACCGTCCCCTTTTTTTACAGCACGAGGATATCTTTGGAATATCCGAGTATGAGATTTTTATAGACGGGTTTTATGGGCAGAGGTTCTATAAGGCCGAGTGCTTTTTGTATAAGCGATCCGACTTCGGTTTTCGCATGGTCCAGCGCTCCGGAGGAGGCAACGATTTTCCTTATCCGTGCCAGGTCCGTGAGGGTGAT
>JAQUSH010000080.1 GCA_028715225.1 Candidatus Aenigmatarchaeota archaeon
ATGGCGCGAACGACGCGCTTGACGCGATCATCCTTCTAAACTTGGAGCAACAGTTGCAGGGGACAAATAGGACATGGGGAGCAATGACCGAGACCGTCTGTGAGAGGATGCAGATTAAGCGTCGAAAATAGCGGCGGTTGACCCCGTGGCAATAGGAGAGTGGAAATGATTCCAAAAACAATTCCAGAAGTTATAGATGGACTTTATTCCGAAATGATAAAGGAGGATGGCGGGAATGTCATGGTATTGGAGTCAGCGGATGTTTCTGTCGTGAGTATGAACAATGAGCTTTGGTATGTGTGCCCTCCGAAAGCGTTCTTTGAGATGCAGTATAAAATAAGAGAGCAACGTCAAAAATATCCGCAATATGTAGTCGGCATACCATTCCGGAACATTTCAAAGGCGACTACCTGTTAGAGTAATAAGGCGAGTGGAAATGAAAAAACGTAGATGCTGCGCAACTTGTCGCTTTTCAGATCGTAACGGCATGAGCCAAGAACAAATGCAATGGCCTGTTCCATGCCGCCATTGCTTTCGTAGATTTTGGGATGCGTGGAAATCAAAGACAAGCGAGCGTCCGTCATACGGTCGGGCGCGTGGAGAGGCTTCGGCACCGGAAGTCGCGCCCTGCTCTCCAAAACGGGCGTCTCGCTTGTCGCTTCAAAATCATGGAAGTTTGAAATGAAAGATAACATCATCATCATCGGACTTGCCATGCTCTTGACCATTCCGTTCAGGTGTCCGGCGGTGGTTGCGGTGATGATGGTGATGATAGCAGAAAATTCAGACAAAAAGGAGGGTCAATGAAAATTGTCAGCTTTGAATGGAAAGATGCTTTTGGGAACAGTGGTTGGTTCGACCAGGATGAGACAAAGAAGGTGATCGAAGACGTTGATTTATGGGTTTATTCAACAGGATTTCTTCTCAAAAAGACCAAACGCGAGTTGATAATCTGCACGACATGGCAACCGGCAGATGAAACGCATCGTATACCAGAGAAGTTTTGTAACATACACAAAATTCCTTGGACATGGATACGCAACTATAGAGTGCTTGGGCATCGTGGAGAAACTCTAAAGAAACGTGTTATCCCTGCCCCCACAAATCAAGCTCGCGCAACATAGCCCGCTGCGCCTCGTTGATTGTGCTGTTGCTCCAGTTGTATTCGTGCAGGCAGATTTTCGTGTTGGGATTATTCGCAATGATGGCCTGCGTTTCGGCCTTGAGCTTCTCGAATCCGGCCTTGTCACCGTCCCGGGGATGCCATGATGTTTCGGCTAGAATCAGGTTTGCGTTGAACGGTGTGGAGTCGCCACCGAGCCAGCGGTATCGCCCTGTTTTGTTCCATTGGAGATGCACCCCATAATATTCGACGCCCGGCATTTGCTCTTCCATTGCCGCGATGCAGTCCTGTATCTGCCCGACGCTTTGGGCGACCTCATTGGTCTCGATGCTCAAGATGTAGCCGTTGACGTGCTTGCCTATGGACTCGTGGACTTGTGACCAGCAGACTTTCCGAATGTCATACCACCACGGGGCCTTATCATCGGTGTAGAGGACGGGGAAAACTGCGATGCCGTCATCAACACACTTCTTGATTGCCTGCGTTGCGAGTTCCAAGTTGGCCTCATGCACGGTCGGCCACGGCAAAAAAATGGTTCCGGCCTCTTGAGGTGGGGACAGCAGGAAAGCGATAGCCGGAGTCTCGCCGTCTGCTGTTAGGTGCTTTATCCACCAGCGACAAACATCCTGCTGGTGCTCGGTCTTGTTGAGATAGTCCCACGTCATGCAAACGCCGCCGCCGTCCTTCGGGTAGAAAAGCGGCATGGACACCCTGCCCTTGATCGAGACCTTATCAGGCTCGATGCCGAATAGCCGCAGGATCATCTCAACAAGCCATTGCCACATTTGCTATCTCCTTTTTGCGGGCTGCCGCGATGTTCCGCGATTGCCCCTGCCCTATCAATTCTCAAATGCTCTTTTAAATGACAACTCCGACAAAGAGCTATTCCGTTGTCTACTTTAAATCTTAAATCTGGATAATCAGCAAATGCGTGTATATGGTGGGCTATAATATCCCTCGTCTTCTTTTTACATCTTTGACAAGTATAATAGTCCCTCTTATACACCTTGCTCCGCCATTCGTTGTATTTATCTGTTTTTCTGATTCTGTCATTTAGTGGAGTTACCCCTCCTTTCCAGTTATTATTGGCTTCTCCCCTAACTCTTTCAGAAGTGAACATCCCTTTTTTAGAGTGGCGTGGGAAATAGTGCCTTCTTCGCCCCCTTTTATCATACTTATTAATTAGTTTTTCACAACCACAAGCACATTCGACTTTTTCAGTGCTATGAATTTCTGGTTTCCAAAAAGGGCTATCTTTGCCTACCAAAACTCTCGATTTTGGTTTTCTTAATTTCTCCTTCCAATACTCTGGAAGTTTTTCAGGAGAACCTGTTTTCCTTACAGAAATTTTGTATTTATGTAGCCAATACAATGTTTTCCTTTTAGAAATTCCTAAAATACTACCAGTCTTTAATGCCCCAAACTGACTATAAACTTTTTCTAATTGTTCTTTTTGGGGAATCATTTTTCCTTCTTGCTTTATGCGGCGGATACTGGTAAATTTCTTGTCCAGCACCGCCGCATATTTACATTACTTCTTTCGTGGTTGCCGACTACTATTTCTATTGCCAACCCCCCTACCACTGCCGTCACGCCTGCGCTGACCGCCACATGCCCCACGTCCACCCATCCCTGCTCTCCCTCGTCTCATTTCTCTGTCCTCCTTTGTTTTATTCGTTTCCAACTATACCGCCCGACACCGGCCAGTATTGCTAGTCCGGCCAGCCCCGCCGCAATGCGCCAGTCCGCCTTCGCAGCCGTCTCGATCAGAGGCTTGACGATCTCGATGATGTTTGTCATGCGGCCTCCTGCTGTTTTATCAGCCGGAACGTGCCCTGACACCGGCGTTTCAAAGAGGTCAACGGAGTAGGGAGTTTCTTGCCCCAGACGGGCAGGCCCGCGCCGAATGTGTAAGCCTCTGAGATTCCTTCCGTGCAATAAAACCCGAACTCCCAATGCCCCACAACCGGACACCATTTGCCAAGCGCGGCTTTGAGTCCGAGAAATGGAATTGCTTTGAAGTCATAGATCGTGCCGAAAATGTTCTCCATCCAGTAGTCGGCGGCCATGCGCTGCCGCTTCTTGCTCGCGATTTTCGGCTCTAAGATACGGAGATTGAACTGAGTCCCGGCAGCGATCCACGCGTTGTACTCGGCCAACGTCCGAGTAG
>JAQUSH010000011.1 GCA_028715225.1 Candidatus Aenigmatarchaeota archaeon
GGAACAGTTGGAACAACTGGCGGTTCAAATACACATTCTCATTCAACAACAATAACAACTGGAACATATACAACTGGAGTTACAAATGCTGTAACTGGTGCTGGGGCATATGCAACAGTTGCACATACACATTCAGGAACTGGAACAAGTAACATAACAAATCAACAGCCGCCATATATAACTATAATTCTTGCAAAAGCTGATACTGATAGAACATTGCCAACTGGTATGATTGGTATGTTTAATGCAACGCCAGGTTCAACACTGTGGGAAATAGTCTCAAGTTCTGGAAAACCATTCTATGAAAAGTTTATTGTTGGTTCTGCAGCTTATGGAACAACTAGCGGATTAAGCACACATACTCATGCAACACTTACAATATCAACTGGTGTGCCTAGCGCAACAGCTACAAACGGAATGACATCAGGATCAAGTCAGGATCTTGTTGGAAGCTCAACGCACACGCATAACATTGGCGTTACTTTCAGCACAGACAATAACCTGCCACCATACAACAGTGTTATTCTTGGTTATGCTTTAGGTCATATTCCACAATGGTCAAACAATAAAACCTCTTTAGCAAGCGGAGTTCAATATAGTTCATCAAATAATTATGGATTTGATATTACATGGACAGATAACCAAAATGATGTTGACAAAGTATTGTTTGAAACAAATCTGACTGGAACTCTACAAAATTTCAGTTCAGCAACGTCACCAGCTGTAACTAACTCAACATACCAATTATTTTACATTAACTTCACAAATACAAACATAACCGGAGCTGGAACATATGTTTTCAAATGGTATGCAAATGATACCTCGAACAACATTAATAATTCAGACCAATGGTATTATACAATCGCAAGAAATACAACAAATACACTTAATCTTTACCTAAATGGAACACAAGCAAATAGAACATACACATACCCCGAATCAGTTAACGCAACAGCAACAGCACAACAAGGAACAGTAAACCTATATAGAAATTCGTCATTAGTAATATCTGGTACCTCACCACAATCTGAAAACATTAGACTTTACAATGGAACTCATCAATACTTTGTAAATGCAACTGGAAACACAAACTATAGTGACAATACAACCGGAATAGGATATTATGCAATTGTCAATCAGGGAATTGCAAATGTAACACTTTCACTTCTACCAGCTACACCAATTTATTATGGAACGCAAACAACAGCAACATGTAATGCAAATGCATATGAAACTTCACCAAATCTTTACAGAAACAACACAAATGCAAACTCTGAAAACAATACAGCAACCACATTACCGGCAGGTACATGGACATATGTTTGCAATATATCATCAACCCAAAACTATACTGGAAGCACAACAACCGAATCTTATATAGTAAACAAAGCAGGAACAAATATTACACTTTATCTGAACGGAACAGCATGGACAAACGATTGGTCAATAACGTATCCAAATGCAACAAATATCAATGCAACAGCAAACGTTTCAGGAATTCAATCATCTGTATTGCTATACCGAAACGAATCAGCTCAATCAAACCCAGATCAAATTATGCTTGGAGCATCATCTTATAATTATACTGGATACTTTGATGGAAATGAAAACTATACGACATCAAACACAACAAGATATCTAACGATTAATCAAAACACATCAACTGCTACTTTGATGAATATAACATTCAATGGAACAGAAGGAAACAATTCAACAACTTATCCAGCTGGAACAAATGTAACAGGATATTTCAGTTCAATAATTTCTGGGCAGACAATTACATTTACTTTATACAAAAATAGTAGCGTACTTGGAATAACAAATCCAATAACCGAAATAAATCAAAGCGCGGCAGGTTACTATATTTACACATACAGCACAGCTGGAAATGCAAACTTCTCAGCTGCTTCAAAATCATATAATCTTACAATAAACAAAGCGAACAACCCAATTAATCTTTATCTAAACGGAACACAGGCAAATAAAATTTATACTTATCCTGAATCGATTAACGCAACAGCAACATCAACTGGAGGAACAATTAGCTTAACTAGAAATGGAACATCATATGCAACATGCATAGCAACTCGTTGCTACGAGTATGTAAGTCTTGGAAACGGAACATATGAATTCAATACAACTGCAACTGGAGATGAAAATTATACTGACAATTCAACAACAGTATCATATTATGCTTACATTGCAAAAGGATCAACTACAACATATCTATATCTAAATGGCTCAAGAGCAAACACTGGATATGCAACAAATGATCCTGCAAATTTCACTGCTTCTGTTAATCTAAGTGGAGCAACTGTTTACATTGCAGCGAACATAACTGGTTTCACAACTGTATCTGGAATAACACCACTATATAACTATACAACTCTTATCGATAGTGGTGTCTATAACATAACAGGTTATTATCCTGAAAGTGAAAATTATTCTGCAAGCAGCGAATCTTGGTATGCAACCGTCTCGGGTACTGCAGCACTGACAGCTAAAATAGATTCTATGTCACCAACTTCAATGAACAAATTAGACAAATCCACTCTTGCTGGAAACTGTACATGCACTGGAGCAACATGTAGTAATACTTATGTTGAAATACAAGCTGATGCTTCTCCTATACCTACAGGTACTTCTGGAAACCTGCAAGTAAACGGCTCATCATCATATAGTCTTGGAAATTCATTTTTGGCTAGCAATTATACTGGATGGAATATAACCGGCCTTAGAAAAGGAACCTATCAGATAAGAGTAATGTGCAATTCAACTGAAACCAGCAGTGTTTATTCAGTTGCACAGACTCTAACAGTTTTAGATAACACGAGTGCAAACTGGTCAGCAAATCAATCTATCATCGCAGTAAACTATTCATTAACAAATTATTCGCAATTCAATATCAGCTGGTCAGATGACGAAGATATTCACACTGTATTTATAGAATCAAACTGGACTGGAACAAATACAAATTACACAATGTCTAATGCAACATATGGAGGAGCAATTTATAATTACACCTTGATACTTCCAGCTGGAACGTATTACTGGAAATCATATGTAAATGATACATCAAATAATTGGAACACATCTGACACGTGGTACTTTACAGTTGGTAAATCAGTTAACTTGGCTTATCTTTACTTGAACGCAACTCAGTCAAATACGATTTATACTTATCCACAGTCAATCAATGCAACAAGTACGGTAACTGCTGGAACCGCATTGTTATGGAGAAATGGAACAAGCGTAGGTGCAACTGAAGAAAATATCAGATTAGGCAACGGAACATACGAGTACAAATCAAATACATCTGGTACTGCAAATTATTCTGTCAATGATACAGGGGTTACATATTATGCATATGTTGCAAAGGGAACAACCACAATATATCTTGCAATAAATGGAACTCAGGGAAATGTTAATTTAGAATACAATGATCCAGCTATGATAAACGCAACTGGATGGAAGACGGTTGACGATGAAACGCTAACACTATACAGAAACGACACAATAATGATAGTATCAACGTCTGGAAATGTGATAACAAACATAACGTCAGAAGATCCAACGGGAGTATACAATTATTCGTTGAATATGTCTAGCTATAATTATACTGCATCATCTGTTGAATGGAATGTTACACTTGGAGATACCGGATATCCAACAGTAACAATAATACTGCCAGAAAACATAACATACAACTACAGCACATCAATAGATGTCAATTTTAGTGCATATGATTCTGGAGGACTTAACTGGTGTGGATACTCATTAGACGGCGCAGCAAATCAAACTCTATTTGCTTGCCTAAATGAAACCCATGATTTTACAGATGGAAACCACCGTATAACAATATTTGTGAATGATACCTCTGGCAACTCAAACAAATCAGAAACCATAAACTTCACAGTTGATACAACCTCGCCGCTAACCACATTAAATCTTCCAGCAAATAATACAAATGTTACACGCCAGAATGTATTATTTAATTTCACAACAACTGATGAATTGTCTAACGCAACAAACTGTTCAATAAAAATAAATGATGTTATAAATCTAACAAATTCAACTGTCTATAATAACACATTGACAAACTTCTACATAATAGGAATGCCAGAAGGATTATATTATTGGAATATTACTTGCAAAGATTCAGTAAATAATTCAAACACAAGTGAAACAAATGTTCTGCGAGTAGATTTAACCGGACCATTAGTAGTATCATATGTTCAGACGCCAAATATAAGCGCTGATTTAGATCCTGGCATAACGGTTAATATAACTCATGTAAGCATAACAGATTTGTCTAGTATAGATACAGTCATTCTGCAATACAAAACAGACGGAACTGTGGTATGGAATAATCAAACAATGACGCTGAATCAAACATCTGGATATTACAATGGATCATTTTCAGCTCCTATTCCAGCTGGATATTGGAATTATAGAATATGGGCAAATGACACATCTGGAAATGCTAATTATTCAGATACAGCAAACATAAGTGTTGATTATGAAAAAAGCTGGACAATAACTCCAACAACGCTCGGTTCTGTAACAGGTACATTATCACAAACCAAAAGCGTGGGTGAAATACTAATAAACAACACCGGTGACTATGAATTATCATTTACTCTTAGCAACGATGCTCCATATGGAATGACATACAATGAAACTGTTCCATTCAATCTTGCTGCCGGACAAGTAAAATACATAAACATAAGTGCTACATTTGGTACTACAAGCCGTTCAGACAATGCAACCATAACAATAACAACACCAACGCCAGATACAACACCGGCATCAGATACAGTTAGTGTAACGCTTGTAACTTATGCGGGAGGGGATTATCTAACTGCTGGAATAGATAAATATAATCTTACTGTAAACCAAAGCGGAATACTTGATTTGGGTGCATATGTAAAAAATATCGGAAATGAAACTGCAAATCAAACCTGGGTATTATGGACGTTAGCAACCGGAATGTCAAATACATCCGGACTACTTAATGAATCACTTGGCAACTTAACTAGCAGTCTTACAAATACAAGTAATTTAACACTAAGTGTCGGTACAAATACAACAGCTGGATTAAATACAATAACGATTTATGCTGCATCTGCTGGCTTGACTACAGCAACAGACTCTCTTGTGCTGCAGGTTTACTGCAATAGTAGCGATAGTGTATGCGGATCAGGTTGTACGTATTTAACAGATTCTAATTGTGAACAAGAGGTTGTAACTGAAACTGTAACAACACCAAGTGGCAGCACTGGCGGTTTAGGTGGTGGAGGAGTGAGCGGGACGACAAAAGTCAGTCAGGATACTTGGGAAATGTTAAGAGGAGAATCAAAAACATTTGAGTTACCTGTTAAAAATATCTATGCTGATTCAGAATTAAAGAATCTTCATTTGAACATATCTGGATTTTTATCTAAATATGTTAAGGTAACACCTGCAACTTTAGACGGAATAAAATATGGCGAAACACAGAAATTCTATGTAACAATAGATGCTCCTGCTTATTTGGACATACAAAAATACTTAATGACTTTTGAAATACAGGGAACACTTTCAAAGCAAAATGGAACAGTAGATATTAGTTATGACGATAAAAGATATCTTACATTATTTGTAAGATTAGTTTCAAAGGAGCAGGCTCAAGACGCACTGCTTAAAGTGCAACAGGCTATAGATGAGCTTGCTAAAGAGAATATACCATATGATAAAATAAATCAGACTCTTACTGAAGCTCTAAAGTATTTTGATGATCAGAATTATGAAAGCGTTAAAGAACTTACCGATAAAATAATTTCTTCAACTAATGCTGCTATAGAGACAAATAAAATAATTTCACAGATAGAACAATACATAAAGGATGCAGAACTAATGGGACTACCTCTAACAGAAACAAAGAATCTGCTTGCTTTGTCCAAGACTGCATTTGATAGAGGAGATTATCAATTAGCATTAACAAGGATACAGGATGCCCTAGCAGCTTATGCTTTAGAGAGCGGTGGCAAAGTAAATGTATTAAAATTCTTAATTGATTATTGGTGGTTGGCTCTTATTTCAGGCGCACTTATACTTGTGGGATTGATATTATTTGCTAAACAAGCAACTTTATTTTTGATTAGAAGAAGATTAAGGAATATATCTATTGAGGAGGAATCTGCCTTTAACATGATAAGAGATACACAGATGAAGTTTGTAAAGAAGAAACTAACATACAAAAGGTATAGGGATAAGATTGATAAATTTGAGAAAAGGCTAGCCGATTTGAGAGCAGAAAGATCAAGCTTAGAAACTAAAAGAAGAGGAGTTATCAAGGCTTCCAAAGAACTTCAGATACTTCATGAAGAAAATGTTCAGATAAATAAATTAATACGCAATCTGCAAGATCAATACTATAATAAAAGAACAATTGGTTCAGAAGCATACCATAAAAGAATGGAAGAATATAGAATAAAGAAAACTGATGCCGAGGAACAATTGGCTTTGGTTGAAGCCAAATTAACTGGAAACGTAATGCTAAAAGATATTTTCAAAATAAGAAAAGAGAAAATTAAGAAAAAGAATTCAAAACAAGTTAAGAGGAGAAGAAAATGAAAAAAATATTTGCATTCATATTTGTACTTTTGCTTACTTCAACTGTTTTTGCACAGACATATGATGAGGCTCTTAATGCTATAAATTCAGCTGAAAATGATATTCAAGATATGATTGATGCTAACCTTTCTGCTGCATATGTTTCTGATATATTGATTGTTGCCAAAGATGCTTTAACATCTAAGAAATATGATGTTGTAATACAAAAGGCAGAAATAATTGCAGAACGAAAGAATAAAGCTTTTGAGATTAGTGATATACTATTATCGCTTAATATGAGAATAAGCGAGGATTTCTCTCAAGGGATAGGTGTTGCGACTGCTAATGAAACTTATAATTTAGCATTGATTGAATTCAAAAATGAAAATTATGACAGAGCAAATATGTACATAGATCAGACATACACAGAACTTAATGACGCAGAAGCCTATACTAGTCTTGTTAGGGCAAGAGCTGTGAGTCTTAGAAACAACATATTTTATTTCATTATTGATAACTGGAAACAAATATTTATTGGTTCCTTAATAACTTTAAGTGTTGGATTTGTTTTGTATAGGAGATATTATCGAATTTATCTAAAAAGAAAAATAGAGAATTATGTAAAAAGAAAAAGAATGATAAATCGATTGATTAAAAAGGCGCAGGAAGATCGATACAATAAAAAGATACTTTCGGTTGATACATACAAACTAAAAATTAATCAATACAAAGAAAAAGAATCTGAAATAGAAAATACAATAAACATTTTACGCAGTAAACTAAGAAGATTCCATTAAGATTCCATGTCTCCGAAAACTTCCTGCTCAGGATATACAACAATTCCATTATCCATGATTTGGAATGCTACTATTTTTTCTTGATGTTTTGCTCCACGCAATTTCAGTATTTCTATTGCTCTTTCTCTAGAGTTACCGTGTTTAATGTAATAAAATACAATTACCCCATCTGCCATGAATTCCTCCGTCATGCTCTTAGCAAGTTCTACAATTTCTGTTATTAAGAAGGTTGTTGTTTTGAATTTTTGAAAGAAATTAAATAATTGTTCGATATACATTCTATAGCTCTCTTCTTTTCCAACAAATGCTGATGCGATTGCAGATAGAGAATCAATGACTATCCTGTCTGGCTTAAATCCTTTAGGCATTTCTATAGGTTCAACATCAATCATAAGTTCTCCTTTGGATTGTTCCATAAGCGCTTCAACAGAACGTGTGACATCAAAAGGATTGAGTTTTTTTATTTGGAGAACCCCCTTTTTAATCAGTTCATCAGGATTCCAGCCAAAATCTCTCATATGCTGCTTTAAACGTTCTTCAGATTCTTCAAATGTGATGTATAAGCATTTTTCTCCTTTTTTAGCAGCATTTGCAAGCATCTGCAGGCAAAATATCGTTTTACCTGTACCAGGTCCGCCTACTACAAGAACAGATAATCCTTTAGGTATGCCATGTTCAGTCAATTCATCAAATCCTTCTATGCCAGTTTTAATCCAATTGGTATGTAAAATTTTTTCATTTTTTATTTTAGCATGATTCTTTATTTTATTTCTGTTATTTTTGAATTCTGCTAATGTAACAGGATTTTCAGGAAGTTTTGATCCTTTCATTTTTTCTTCTATTCTTTTTCTGATTAATTCCATCTCATTGTTTTTAGGAGTTTCCTTGATTTTAGAATTTTTAATAATCTTTTTTGATTTAGAAGTTTTAATGATTCTCTTTATCTTCTTCATACATATAATTCTCTTGCTTTTGTTAATAAAGCTTACCCAAGTAATATTTATAAGCAGGCCAATCAAAGTATATTTATCATAATTTGATAGGGTGTCTTATTGGCAAGCATAACAAAAGATTTTCATGATGTAAAAAAAGGAGATTCCGTGCTTCTTCTGGCTAATTCTAAGAACTATGCTTCTGACAATGTGAATGTGGTTAAACATTTTTCATCAAAACGCTATAAAGGCATCTATGTTACAGTAAACAGACCGTATGAAAACATAAGAGCAATGCTAAAACAGAAAAATGTGAACATGGACTCAATGTATTTCATTGATATGATTAGTAGAAAGAGCAATCTTGAGGCTACTGATGAAAGATGCATATATGTTAATTCACCAGAAAGCCTTACTGGAACAGGCATCGCTCTTGAACAGATAGCTAAGACTGTAAGAGGAGACAAATTCATATATTTGGATTCATTGTCAACGCTGTTAACATACAATCCAAAGCAGACAGTTCTGAAATTTGCGCATTTCCTAGCAACAAAAACAAGGGAATGGAATGTAGTTGGCATAGTCATTTCGTTGAAAAATCAAACAGACAAAAATATGCTGTCACAATTGACGCAATTTTTTGATAAGGTGATTGAGGAGAAATAATATGGAGATATATACTATATTTGGTATCATATCGTGGATTCTGATAGTTGTTGCTTTAGTTATCTTTGCAAATGCCACATTCAGATTTGCGAAAGGAAGTGATTGCTCAAAGGTGTTCTTTTCAATTCTGGCCGCACTTCTATTTATGGCCATCCCTTATACAATGTTCATAATAAGAGATCGAGAGATTATTTTATATTTTCATACAGAGATAAGTTATCTGATATATCTATTTATGATAATAGTCGCAATATTCTTTTTGAAGGCTGCAAAAAATCTAGAGGAGTTTTCAAAGAGATATTCCTTTAATATTTCGGATAGGAGGAGAAAGTAAATGGCATTATCATTCCCACCACCACTTTATCAGGAAATAATCATAATATTAACACTTTTAGTTTTAGTATTTGCAATGTCTTATTCTATAACTTCATACAGAAGATTTACAAAAGGAGATTTCAAAAAATGCCTTTTCTACTACATATTGGCTGGAAATTTTGTTGGCATATCATTTATAGTTAGAAGTTTGGGCCTTATTACAAATATCGAACCAGTATTTTTCAGAACGATAGATCATATTATATATGCATTTGCAATAGTAATCGCATTATATGCTGTCTGGAATACCTATCAAATATCAAACAGATATTCAATTGATAAGAGGAGAAAATTATGATTGATCTAAATTTAATTCATGCAATACTAGATTGGATACTTATTATAAGCTTACCAATAGAAACAATCATTTTGTTGTTCGTTTATTCAAATTTTTTCAAATCAGAATTCAAGGAAAAGATACTGAAATATGGTTTCTATGCATACTTTTCATTTCATTTTTCATATACAATTAGAGCTTTAAATCATATTTACTTTATGAGTGAATCTATAAGAACGTTTGATATGATGACATTTTTAATAGCAATGATATTTGCAGTCATATTTTCAAGCAATATTTACAAATTTTCAGAGAATTACGGATTTGTTACATGCGAAACTACAGAAAAATTAAATAAATGGGTGGAGAAATTTTAGGTGATAACGTGAAAAATAATTTTATTAAGGAAAATTCGACATTTTTGCCAATATTGATAATGCTATTGTTTTTAGGATATATATTCTATGCATATCATATAGAAATAACGACAAATCTAGGAATAGAAAAAACATATGGGCTGCTATGCTTATCGCTTATATCAGCAGTGTTGCTGATAACAACTGGTGCATTTTTGCTATGGAGATGGATTAAGTCTAATGATAAAACAACACTTATATGGAGCATATCATTTTTGTTATATTCGGTTACATTTATCGGTTTGATATTCAAATCATTAGGATTTTCATGGGCAAATGATAAAATCCCTGAAATATTCTTCTTCTTCAGGCAATTTATGATAATTTGGGTAGCCGGAATGATTTATGGTTTGTATAATATACTGAAAGACAGAAAGAAAACTTACCAAAGTTGGCTGTTTAGAATATTAGCATCTTTAATAATTATAGCAGGTTATGCGTGGTTTTATTATAATCTTATTTTAAATGCCACCGTTGCTGATGTTGCAATACACACAACCATGCTAGGTTTCATTAATTTCATGTTTGTACCAGCATGCGTAATAATATCGTATCTGTTCTTGAAATTTGGCAAAACAGAAGGCATTAAATCAATTAGAATTATAGGTTTTGGATTTTTGATTCTTGCGATTTCATACATGCTATGGGCTCCATTTCATGATGATGTATTCTACTTTATATGCTATTCAGTGTTTGTTTTATCTTTAATATGCATACTCATCGGATTTGTGTTACTGGCCTCGGAAAAATATAGAATTTTTTACAACAAAAACACTTCAATGACAATATAAATCTTTTATAAGGACAAAACAAGGGAAATGATTCTAAAAACAAATATAAATATATGTTCTGTCAATTAATTTGTAAGAAAAATAACTCTAAGATAAGCACAAGGAGGCTAAAAATATGGCAAAAGAAAAAATGAGTAACAACATAATTGCTATGCTACTAGTGCTTACAATAGTAATATCAGTTATTGGCAGTTACATGCTTTTAACTGGTGTAACTACAACAGTATCACAAGATCAAATGACTGACGCATCTGGAGATGTTAAGTTATTTGTGATGAATGTAGCAGAGCCAGATAAGGAAGGCGCAACAGTGGAACTAAACGTAGTTAAATAAGGAGGTAAGAAAAATGGTAAGTAACAACATATTAGCTGGTTTAGTTGCAGTTGTACTAGTTTTATCCGTAGTATCGATAGGCTCAACAATGAGTCTTATCGGAGGAGCTAGCGGTGCAACAGGATTAGCTATAGGAACAGCACAGGTTTCTGTGCCAGCAAAAGTTGCAATTTCATTGCCAGTAAGTGCAATAGATTTTGGCAACATGGATATAAACGAAGTAAATGACACAACAGATGGCAGTCCAGCAGCATTTCAAGTACAGAATGATGGAAGTGTATCTGTAAATATAACAGTAGGAGCAACTGACATGTGGGCAGGAACTGGAGCAACAAACCCATCAAGCTATTATGAGTTTGCATGCGGTTCTGGAGAAGTTGCTTGCGGAGCAGGATCAGTAACGTCTCTTACAAACATGCCAGCAACAGCATCACCTGTTTTAGCTATAGCAAATCTAGGACACACAAATTCAGCTGATCAGGTTGAATTAGACATAGGAGTTACTGTGCCAGGCGACGAACCAGCAGGTTCTAAAAGCTCTACAGTAACTTTCACAGCAAGCCAGGCATAAATTTATTAGGGGGAAACCCCTATTTTCTTTTATTTTAGGATGATATAATGAGAAAAATATTGAGTTTAATCATTTTTGCAATATCGTTTTTAATAATGGCTAATTTGACCTATGCAATAGGCATCTCTCCAGCCAGACTTATAATAGACTTCGAGCCAGGAATGTCAGATACATATGAGTATTCTGTCATCAATAGCGAGAGCAGAACAATATATGGCCAGGTTTATGTCAAAGGCGATTTAAAAGATTATGTTACATTATATGATTCTGTAGTTGAGCTTTCTCAGGGCAAAGCAAAACTCTTAAATATGAT
>JAQUSH010000081.1 GCA_028715225.1 Candidatus Aenigmatarchaeota archaeon
TTAAACTTATCAGGATTAAGTCTGACCAGTTCTTCAGCCACGTTTTTAATCCATCTTGTTTTTATTCTTCCCATAATCATTACCTGTTAAATCTTTATCAACTCTCATATATAAATAGGTTATTGTAGGTGGATTACTTATGGTAAAGTTTATTTCAGCGTGCATATTAGGCGTATTTGTAATAGAAGACGATGTTATTGTAGACAAGGTTCTTTTCAGGAAAGATCCTGATGAAATAGCTAAGAAACTAGCTGATATTGAAAATACTGAAGAATTTGCAAAATTAAAGCATAAGCATGGTGGCGAATACAGATCATCTGATTTTCTTACTAATAACATAAGGAAGATTGCAGCTGAGACTAAGTTCGTAAGAGACAATGCTGAGCTTAACGAGCTTATGTCTAAAGTCGGTATAGCTCAGACTAAGCTAAAAATATCTAAACTAGAAAGAAGAGATAAATTGATTATACAGACAGTTTCTGCTCTGAATGATTTAGACAGAATTTTGAATTATATGTCAGAACGTTTGAGAGAATGGTATGGTTTGCATTATCCAGAATTAAATCCAAAGGAATATGAGAAATTCGCTGAACAGGTAGCTAATCAGGGACGCAGAGAAAATTTCAAGGGATTTACAGAATCTATGGGAATGGAATTGACAGAAAATGACATTAATTTATTGAAAAATTATGCTAGACAAACTAAGCAGATGTACGAGTTAAAGAAAAACATAACCAATTATCTAGAAAAAGCAGTACCAGCTGAAATTCCTAATATCAACGCTTTATTAGGTAGTATATTAGCAGCAAGATTGCTAGCAAACGCAGGTTCTCTTGAAAAGTTAGCTAAAATGCCATCAAGCAAGATACAATTGATTGGTGCTGAAAAAAGCATGTTCAAATATCTAAAGGGTCAGCAGACAAGCATGCCAAAATATGGTATCATATTTACACATCCAGACATAAGTGCTGCACCTAAAGAAAAACAAGGAAAGATTGCAAGATTTTTATCAGCTAAATTAACAATAGCAGCTCGTGCAGATTTCTACACAAAGAAGGACATATCAAAAGAACTTTTAGAAGATTATAGAAACAAGTTAAAGGAGATGTAAGTGAAAGAAATATTTTCAGGAGTTTATAATATAAATCAAAAGATTGCTACTTTAAATTCTGTGCCCGGTACGAAACCGTTCAACGAGATTCTGGTTACCGTAGATGACAAAGAATACAGATTATGGGATCCTAATAGATCAAAAGCATCAGCAGCTATTGCCAAAGGACTTAAAGAATTCCCAATTCGCGACGGTAGTGTCATACTTTATCTTGGTATAGCACACGGATTTACAGCAAGTTATTTTTCAGACATAATCGGTCCAAACGGTGTGATATATGGAGTTGAATTTTCTGATCGCTGCTTTAACGAGCTATTAGTTATTGCTGGTAAAAGAAGAAACATAATTCCTATCTTAGCAGATGCACGAAAGCCAGAAGACTTTAAGGATAAAGTGATTGAGAAAGTAGACATTGTTTATGTTGATATCGCTCAGCCAGATGCTACCGAGGTAGCAATTAGAAACTGCAAAGAATTTTTGAAACCAAACGGTTATCTAATGTTCACAATCAAAACGCAGTCAGTTGACGTTACACAGTCTGTAAAGATGACTGTGAAATTAGAAATAGAAAAGATATCTCAAGCCGGTTTTGATATAATAGATTGGAAGATGTTAGATCCATTTGAAGAGATGCACGGATTTGTTCTAGCCAGAATGAAGTAATTCTAAAACTCTTTTCTTAAATAATTCAAAATTATTTATGTAAGCTCCTCCAGCTTTAGGATGCCCTCCACCGTAACCGATTCCTTCAGATGCTTTCTTGAATACCGAACCGATATCATGCTTAGCAGATCGACCGCTGAACTTATACCAACCATCTTTTTCTTTGTAAAGTATAATTATCTTGTTAGGATATTTTTCAAAAAGAGTATTAGAAACAACAGCAAGTATTCCATATTTGCTCTTGACATCATAGAAGTTAATATCCTTTACTCCCTGCATTTCAAATCTGATAACTTCATTTTCTACTTCTTTATCCAACTTCTCCTTGTAATCCAGATATTCGCTGTAGATAAAGTCATCAATGTTATCACATGTTAGCATGAATCTGACTATCTCTGGAAGTCTTTTTGCTTTCTTGAATGCTTTGAATGCTTCTATTATCTTTGCAGCATCTTTTTCCTTCTTAGTACCCTTGATTGCTGCATCTCCAGTTGCACCGATTCTCATTATCCATTCAGTATCCTTTACGCCAAGATTATTGCATATCTCATAAACAACTTGAGAGCATGATATGTATTCTTTAGGTTTTTCAAATCTAGGATTTATATGAACGAATCCTAGTTTGTTGAGGTCGTTTGCAATAGGATGATGATCAATAACTATTACTTTCCTTCCTTTTAGTTTCTGGAAATAATCAATGAATTGATCTACTGCATAATCTACAAATATAATTCTCTCATAATCAGCACCTAAATTCTCAAATATTTCTTCGTTTACATCGCCAGAAAACAAATCAGCTTCTTTCACATACTTCAGAACTATTGCTGCAGAACACACGCCATCAGCATCGTTATGAAAGAAAATAGCTGTCTTTCCATGAGTTTTTTTCAAAAACTCTTCGGCTTTCATTTCTCTACACCGAATTCATATTTTTCTTCTTCAAATTCAAATGTCTGCTTCTTTCCCTTTAATGCTCCAAATGATATGATGCTTCCAGTTGTCTCTTTAATTATTTTCTCAGAATCTTTGAATTCTTTTGGCAGATATAATTTTATTTTATCGCCTACTTTCAGGCCAAGATGTTTTCTTGTATCCTGAACAGCTCTCATCAATTCTCTTACTAACCATTCTCTTTTCATGCTTTCAGTTACATTTGTATCAAGAACAATCCTGCCACCTTCGAATTCCTTTCCTTCTCCTTTTTCGGTTGTAAATATCAAATCATCTTTTGTTAATGTAAATCCGTTAACTTTCACACCTTTATCGATTTTTTCTTTTAGTTTTCCAGCATCTTCTTTCGACAACGCATCTGCTATCCTTTTTATGTCCTTTCCAAATTTCTTTCCAGCAATAGCATAATTCATTTTTACCGCGTATTGTTCCTTTCTAGCTGAGAATGCGACATCCTTTACATTTGCAGCTTTAGAAATCAGATCTTTCATCTCCTCTACAACTTTTTTTATTTCGTCATTGCCAGAGACAAT
>JAQUSH010000082.1 GCA_028715225.1 Candidatus Aenigmatarchaeota archaeon
AACAGAATAATTACTCATTGTATAATTTACTTGAACCTGTCCAGGTGCAGTAATTCCTACCCAAACAGCAGAAACTCCAGAATTGTCAGTTGCATTTGCACTAATATTAACAAACTGCCCAAGTCCTGTTATTGAAGGTGTGATTGTGACTATATTAACAGCAGGCAATCCACTATCAACGCTAAACACAGTTGTTGTTGAATTCACATTTCCACTAGTATCATTGCAATAAACAGTCCAAGTATTGCTTCCTTCAACCGAAATAACTCCTGTAAAATTTGTTCCAGCAGCAACATCAGTTGAATTCCAAACACCTGATGAATTTGAATACCAGCATCTCGAAGGATTTGTTTCAACAAGAGTATAATTTATTGCACTCACATTGATATTATAAGTCGTATTAAGAGGATAAGTTATGTTAACAATAGGATAAACCATATCAGAAATGCTAAAATTAAATGTAGCAGAAGTATTCATATTCATTGCATCATCCCAGCAACTTACATTCCATAAATGATTTCCATTTGCAATATTATTCACAGTATAATTTGTATTTGTTCCATTATTAGAATTAACATTAATTCCCTGAACAACAGAATCAAGAGTCAAATTACAAGTCAATGAACTATCAATCGCATCCATGACAGTCCAGTTGAATGAAACATTATTACTAGCAATATCAATTGCGGAATTATTTACAGGAGCAGTAAGATTAAGGAAATATGGTGCATTATTATCAAGAGTAAAATTATAACTTGCAGTTAAATTTATTCCAGTATTATCAACAAGTACATTTCCATTTGTATCTTGCAAAGCAACATAAACCCTGTAGATTCCATCACCACCAGATAAATTACTTGAGTTATATGCAGCAGCATTCCATATTCCAGCATCTAATTTCAAAAGTGAAGATGTATTCACAGTTCTCAGTGTTGATGAAGCAGAATCATTAACAACTATATCTTCATCAACCCAGCTTCCTGCATTAAACCTTTGTGTCTTCATCAAAAGATAAAATGAAATATTATAAGTTCCATTATTCTGAACTTTTGATTGATTTGCTTCTTGCCAAGTATAATCAGAGAATGAACTCACATTAAATACAAGTTCTCCAACAGATTTATCCCATTTTGAAATCACGCAATCAGCACAAGCAACACCATCTTTTAATATTACAGGATAGCCAATTCCAGTTATTCCCCTAACAGTAATTTCAGCACTTTTATTCAAAGATGAATAAAGAGTAGAATTAACTCTTACAAGAGCAGGAGTTATTACAACAGCATTATCAAGATTATAACTATTATTCAAAGTTATGTTCTGCAAGAATTTTATCTTGCCAGGTCCAGCAGTATCTAAAATAACATCTGAAACATTCAGATCATTTGTTAGATTCAATGCAGATAAATTTGTTGTCTCTCCTTTTCCAGAGAAAGAAGTGTAAGTGATGCCTGAACTTCCAGCTCCAGCAAAAAATGGATTTGAAAAATTAAATGCTCCAACAGGGCAGTCTTCTGAAGTTACCGGCCTTCCCATTCTTGCATAACTCGGACATTCAACAAAATTATATTGGTCAAAAGCGCATATCCCATCACTGATGTTTCCTGGAGCATGGCAAAATGAACCTTTTTGTACAACGTACATATTAGTAGAATCAATGCAGACAAAACTAAACGCATAAGACCAATCAATTGTTTGAACAGAAAAGACGGATGAACAATCTGAAGTTTCACAGGATCCTGTCTCGGGATTGCATTCTGAAATTGAATCACTCCACCCAACTTCTTCCTCACTCTCATCCCCATCTTCTGAAACAGCCCTCACAACACTAGTATAATTCTTCACAAGCGTATCATGAACATCCCAAACACTCTGCCATGTTCCATTATATTTATCTCCCAAAACCAGATTCATATTCAATAAATCACTGCCTTTTTCATTTGGCATTGTTGCTGTAACATTTCTAATTCCATTATTATCTCTAACATCAGCACTAACAAGCATTTTATCTCCAGGCCAAACATCATTTGGATCTGTGTAAATATTTGTAATGGCCGGTTTTTCTAAACCATTCACCGAAAGTTTTTTATAATCCCTATTATTGAAATTATTCATGGAAAACATATCTATTAAAGTTGATATAGCACCTGAATTTAAGAAGGAATTTGAATTAGCATTAGCTAAAGTTACAAGAGAACTTGTTAATAAATTAGAATTAGCAATAGCAGAAGAAATAATTTCCAAATCTGAATTTAAAGAATCTGATGCAGATGAATTATCAGATAAAGTTAAAGAATCTATGTATAATGATTTAGTTAAAAGAGGATTAATCTGAATGCAAGTTGTAATAGATTCAAATATATTGTTTAAAGTATTGATTTCACAAGGTGAAATCATAAAATTAGTTTTTAATTCTGAACTTGAGATACTTACTCCTTTGAAGCTTAAAGAAGAGTTTAACAAGCATAAAAAGGAAATATTCTTAAAATCAAAAACTACTAAAGAAAAATTCGAATTATTTTCATCTTTAGTATTTAAAAGAATAACCTTTGTTCCATTAGAAGAATATGAATCATATATTCCTAAAGCAAAGGAACTTTTAGGTAAACATATCAAAGATATTGATTTTGTAGCACTTGCAGTATCTAAAGATATTAAATTATGGACATATGAAAATTTATTATTCAAAATAGGTATTGCAGTTTCAACAAAACAAATATCAGATACACTTAAATAATTCTTATTCTCATTATTTGCAATTAACTCACTTTCATTTTTATTCTCATCATTTCTATTTGATGAATCACCTACAACCATTCCATTAACTCTCTCTGATAATTGAGCTAAACTATCACTTGTCCTCACATCTTGTCCCGCATAAGCATTACTAATACTCTCGTCAGTTTCAGCCGGATCAGTAATATTAATTATCATTCCATTCTTATAAGAATCCTGTATTGTCCTTATCTGTACAGTTATATTATTATTGTAAACAACAAATGATTGAGTTGAATTGCTTCCTAAATTATTCAAGCTATCATTTGCGTAAACAACAACAGAATAACTTCCATTATACCAACCCCTATAACTATTGTTATAATATAAATTAACAGAATAATTACTCATTGTATAATTTACTTGAACCTGTCCAGGTGCAGTAATTCCTACCCAAACAGCAGAAACTCCAGAATTGTCAGTTGCATTTGCACTAATATTAACAAACTGCCCAAGTCCT
>JAQUSH010000012.1 GCA_028715225.1 Candidatus Aenigmatarchaeota archaeon
AAACATGTTTGCAAGCATTGAGTATAATGCTGCTTCATATAGCATGTCTACTGGGCTTATTATTGATATTAACGGCAGTCTTAATCCACGAATTGTTGATGTCCAGAATATTTGCTGCGCTAAATCGTATGCTGACTGATAATCACAATTGAAATATGCCTCTTTTGCATTTTTTAGGATTTCTTCTAGTTCTGCTGATGGGTTTGCTGATAATCTCTGCTCGCTGTTTATGATTGCGTCTAAAGCTAGCTGCTGTATCTGCGATGATTTAAATCCTGCTATCATGTATGGTGTTGAACCTATCTTACCGCAGATTTGGTTTCCGTATTGTGTTATGTTTGTTAATGGTTTCCATTCTCCGTTGAATGAATAGATTGAGATTGTTTTTAGATCTACATTCTCTGTATCAAAGCATAGGTATGCATTGTCTACTGATACGTTTATTTCATATGCATTGATGTATGACTGATTGCATAACAATAATTTGTATTGGTTTGGATCTATCTTTGATATATTGTATACTGTTGCATTTCCTCCATACATGTTTAATCTTACTCCTTTGTCTACTATAATTGACAATCCGCCTGATGGAAGAGCTGTTTGCTCTCCTATTATTACTTCCTCTACTGGTATTTCTTCTTCTGTGTCAGTTGGATCTGATATTGGTTCTGGATGAGGCATTACTGGTCTTGTAATTGGAAGGTCATATCCACCTCCTCCAACAATTGTTGATGCCTTTGTGAAGTTGATTATGTAATCATCTGTGTTGTAGTTTCCTAAAGTGTCATTGCATTTGATTGTGTAATTGTATGTTGTTGCTGCTAAGGTTTCGATTGTCCAGTTGTGCAATGTTCCCCAGGCAGTGTTTGTGTTTGAATCCATTGCTGTGTATGCTAGATTTGAGGATGAGTAGCGGCAAGTTGCGTTCTCGTTAGTTGTTAGAGACATTGTTACTGATATAGACGTGATTGAATCTGTTGGGGAACCAGCTGAACGGACTGGTGCAGTTGTTTCTGTTGTGAAATTGATTAAATTGGTTGTATAATTTCTTCCGTAAGTATCGTTACATGTAAATGAAATATTGTGACTACCGTCTGCAATTCCAGAAATACTCAAGTACCAGTTACCAGTAGCATTTGTCATTGTTTGATTTTCAGTTGAATTCATTGATACGCCACACCAAGATGCTGCTTCACTGGTTGTTATGTTTGCCCAAAATGGTGCTGAAAATGTTGAATTTAATGGATATTGTATTGTTATTATCATTGGTGTTTGTTCTTCAAAGACTGCGAAGAATCCATTCAATGCTGTATCGGTTATATTTTTGTATGCGTAATTATCTACTTGGTTAACCTCAGATGAAACATATCTCCAGGCTGCTACTTCTGATGCATTATATCTATATACACCAAGATTAGATTCGTTGAATACTGCCGATTCATTATATGTTAAATTCAAATATACCCAGAATGCCGTTTCTCCAAAGTTACTACCAGTAACATTTAGATAAGAATAATCCAATTTTAATAAGCCAGTAGTATTTGTTGGTAGATTAACATCTCGTATTTCTGCTAAACGAACATTGTGTAATATGAAGCTAGCATCTGTTAAATTAAAACTATGATTATATACTGTTGAATATTCATCTATTTGTTCGTTTCTATCCCAAAAATCAGCTGATGTAAAATTCCAACCCCTATTGCCAGTGTAATTGCTATTTGGTGCTTCATCGTGGTGGAAACCATATTCACCCCCCGATACATTGTTATATCTTACTATTTGGGCTCCGGGGTCATGCAATCTAATGTTATTAAATGCATTGTTTTCAGCCACATTATAATCTACATAATTATCATAAACATGATGTATCCATATTCCTATTGACACATCTGGCGTATAAGTATATCGAACTGTATTATATGAAACATTTACTTTTCCCTGCGCAGTATTTCCAGAATCACACTCAACAGCTATTCCATACAGCGAATTAGAGCTTAAAGTATTGTTGTATATTACAGAATGATTTGAACTTCCAGTTGCTGCTTCTGTAATATCGATTCCAGTACTACTTCCTACAACATTATTAAATTTAATCATTGTCGACTGTGAATTTCTAACATAAATTCCCATATCTGCAACAGAATTTGCATCATTATATTGAATTGTATTATTTGGTGATGAATCTACCCTAACACCACTCGAAGTTAGTGAATTAAAGGTATTATTTGTAATTGTATTGAATGTTGATGATGATACTAATTCTACTCCTTTTGTAAGTGTTGGTAAAAATTCGTTGCCAATTATGGTATTGTAATCGGCACCAGTCATATAGATTCCTGTTCCAGAGTTTGATATGTTATAAAATGTATTATTTGAAATCGTATTGGAGTCACTTAAAATATTTACTCCTCTTCCACCAAGATAATCTGTTACAAACGTATTGTTATTTATCGTATTGTAATGGGCAGTTGATTCAGCAAGAATCCCACGTCTAGAAGATGACGTAGAAATCATTGAGTTATTTTCAATTAAGTTAGATTCTGTAAGTATATACATATCATAATAATTTGTATTGAATGAATTTTTTATGAAAGAATTATTATTTCCAGTCACGGCATATATTCCGTATCTTGTCATTGAATCAAATGTATTGTTTCTTATTATAACATATCCACCGTCTCTTATTGATATTCCATTTCTTGAATAATTAAAAACACTATTTTCAACAGTTGAACCAGGGTTATTTATTTCAACACCACTTTCATACTGATTGTCACTCCAGCCAGCATAAGAAACTACAGAATTATTAATAATCATAAGCCCACCAACATCATCCTGGATAGTATAATCATTTCCACCGCTTGATTGATAAGAAAATATATATGAATTGTTTATTGTTAGATTTCCGGTTGAATAAATATATCCTCCGTTTGGTGTTGTGACATCAAAACCAATTGTAAAGTTTTCAAATGTTAAATTACCATAATTTTCTATTTCTCCAGTGCCATCATAAGAATCAGTTACAGAAATAATAGTATCATTACATCTTAGATTCTCTCCGAGATTAACTATTATTCCAGAATATGTTAATCCCGCTTCGTCTGTTATGTTTATTCCGGTATTGTTTTCATATCTACAATCAAAATTATTTAATTCAAAAACACCAAAATCTGAAAATGATGATATATTGTAATTTACAATATTGTTTACAGTATCTACTGTTGATGGTAGTGCTGACCATATACCTCCAGAATATCTATGAAGCATTAGATTATCCTCACTTGAAATATCAGTAGTATTATATGTTAAATTTAAATCAATCCATGGACTTCCACCAAGAGAACTTATTGTAAGATAGCTTCTTCCATTTCCTATACGTTCTGTAGTAACTGCTGTTGGATTAGACTGATTAGTAATAGATAGGGATCCTAATAATACGAAAGAAAGTTCGACATTATCTATTGTGTTGTTATATCCAAAAATCATACTACTTGTGTCTGCTGAATATATAGAAGTTCCTGAACCAATTGGCGAAAAAGTATTATTAATTAATTGCGTGTTGTTTCCGCTATCACTTCTTATTCCTATCCCATAATATGTACTTAAATTATTATATGATATTATATTATTGTCTGAACTAATAATTCTTATATGCGCACTTGAACCCCCCACAGTATAATATATTGTATTGTTTGTTACCGTATTATTGTCAGCGTCAATATTAAATACTACACCAAATGTTATTTCACTAAATGAATTGTTTTTAATAGTATTATTAGTCGAAAACGCTTGTAACATAACACCCGAAGAATCTGTTCCAGTTAAATTAAAAAACGTATTATTTTCTATAGTATTATTTACAGAATAATTATATAACAGCACCCCATATTGATGATTTTGGTCCTTTGTTTTATAAACTGTATTATTTGCAAACGTATTATTTATTGCATTCCAGCCATAATTTGCATGATGAACATCAATTATTGTATTATTAAATATTGTATTATTTGAACCGCCCCATAAATTTGTAACAATTGCACCACCACCGAATTCTGATAATTTATTTCCAACAACTGTATTATTTTCTGCCCAACAGTGTGATGTATTCCAGAAATTTATACCCCATGACGCGTTTACTTCAAATGTATTATTTATCAAACGTGTGCTATCTGTTTCAATTCTTAAACCATGAAATCTGGTCCACTCTGGTTGCCAACCAGTAGTATAATCAGAACGATTGTTGCATCCAACATTTCTATAGAAAGAACTGGTTGATTGGAAAGTTGACCCGCGGAATGCAACCATTTCATAGCCGCACCAGAAATTATTATTATCCCATGATTCATTGGCTGTGATATTTGTGTAGTTAGTTATATTCAGCTTTCCTCCTGAATAAACATGAATATATGTTGAGGTTGTGTTAAGATTGTAACCTGAATTTCCGTTCCACCAGGAATCATACGGAGTTGTATTCGTAAGATTAACAAGCATATCAACGTCAGAAAGAGTCAGGTTACCATAAACTGTCAAATTGCCTGTTAGATTTAGTGTTACATTTGTACATGATAAGTTCGTACCAGTTGTGATGTTCCAAGCACCACCAATATAACTGTAGTTTCCAACATTAGATATTGCTCCAGCAGATGTGATATTATAGCAATCCCATGCGAACCCAGAAGTGGATAAGATAGATAATACAAATATGAATAATAGTAGTTTTTTCATTCAAACCCCTTACAAACATATTATTTAGACTGCTTAATAAACTTTGTTTTATTCTTCTTGTATTCTGAAATTGCATTAGCAACTTCCTTATAGTCCTTTACACCTTTCTTAACCAGCATATCTAACACTTTCTTCCTATTTTCCAAGTCTTTCTGAAGATCTTCTAATTGAATGCCCTTTTTCTGAGATATACTCTGAAGTAACCAAGAATAACCACGCTTTTCAAAGTCATCTGTAGCTGGCAGCCATGAATAAGCCCGATTTGTTCTGGCGTTTCCATTAGGATCAACTGCCTCTATCTCTACTACTTCTTTTAGTCTACGTGCAGACTCGCCTTTCTCTTTAGAGTGAACCATAATCAATACCAAATCTAGTGTTTCTATCAGTGAAGGTGATAAACTAATAGGTGGTGTTTCTAGTCTGTGTATGACATCTTCAACCTTTCCAGCATGCATCGTACCTATGCTTGGCATTCCTGCTGCCATACCCTGGAACATAACATAAGCTTCTTTTCCTCTTACTTCACCGACTATGACATAATCAGGAGACTGTCTGAATGACTCTTTAAGCAAATCAAACATTGTTACCTCGCCGTATTCTTTAGTGAAACCTACACGAGTAACGGAAGGTATCCAGTTCTCGTGTGGAAGCTGGAGTTCACGCGTGTCTTCTACAGAGATTATTTTAGCTGTCTTAGGAATGAACATAGACAATACATTTAACAGGGATGTTTTACCTGTTCCTGTTCCTCCGGCTATTAATATAGATGTTCCAGATTCAACTGCTAACCATAGATAAGCTAAAACTTCAGAGCTGACTGTTTTGTTTTTAATTATATCGATTGGTGAAAATGGTATTTCTCTGAACTTTCTGATTGTGAATGTAGGACCGTGAGTAGTTATGTCTTTAGAGAACGAAGCCTGAATTCTTGATCCGTCTGGCAACGAACCATCCAGTAACGGCTCAGCATATGAAATGAATCTTCCGCATCTTTCAGCCATTTTAACAATGAATTCTTTTAGTTCAGACTCATCTTTGTAAATTATGTTTGTTTCAAGTGAGCCGTATTTTCTATGAATTATGTATAATGGCACATTTACTCCATTGCAGCTGATATCTTCTATGTAAGGATCGCTGAACAGAGCTTCAATGTCGTTCAAACCTATAAAATCTCTGTAAATATAATACATTATTTTCTGATATAATTTGTTGTTTAACTTTAGATTAAGCTCGTTTACAACTTTCTCAATCTGCTCTTCTAAATATTTTATTGTGTTTTCTTCGTTTTTTATTGATGTTAATTCTACATCTATTATTTCCAGCAATCCAGATATTATTTTATCATAAGTTTCTTTTTCTTTTTTAGAAAGATCTGGTTCAATCAGATTGTATTTTAATCCGCCGTTTTGTTTTATCTCAGCGTATGCAAATGGAGGTATAAGATCGTATTTTATTCTCTTTACTTTGTCTGGAAGAATGATAATATTCTTTCTTTTTCCTAACTTGAATTTTGGAAGCTTGGCTGGTTTTTTGAAAAAATCCATCTTGAACTTAGCTGCCTTTGCTTTCTTTTTCATAACAATCATTTAGATTAACCGACTAATAAAGTTTAACTTGCTATGTATTTTATAACAGGTGTTTCTGCATAATTTGATGTTATTTGAACGTCTGCAGGGGATGTTACTGTAACTGGTATTGTATAGTTATTTCCTGGATTTAATTTCTGAATATCCATATTCTGATTTATTCCATTAAGATAAACATTGAAGTTTTCTAAAGGGATTGAACCGCAGTTGTTTATTGTTATGCTATCAGATGTGATATTTTGTATTCCTAAGCATGCTCTTGATCTGAAGTATTGTGTATCTTGCGCCTGCTCAGGATAGATGTCTTTTACGACCTGAGGTGCCCAGACATATAATAATCCTGCCATTGATATTCCTATCAAAAGAAGAATTATCATGACAACAAGCTGCGACATACCTTTACTCATAAATTAAATTTAAATTCTTTGTATATAAAGAATAGGATATGAATGACAAGAAAAGATTGGAAAAAATGGGATACCGGTTTGGCGGAAAGAACAAACATGCAGCTGTAAAAATATGCGAATGGACTCGTGAATCGCTGCGTGGAAAAGGTGTCTGCTACAAAGAGAAGTTTTACGGAATTAAATCTCATCGTTGTCTGCAGATGGCTCCCGGAGTCAACTCTTGCAATCATAAATGCGCATTTTGTTGGAGAGATATAAATATAACAAACCCAAAATGGAACGGTCCGATAGACGAGCCAGAAGTTATCTTAAACAAACTAATTGAAGAACAAAGAAAGCTTCTGATGGGTTTCAAAGGATTTGACAAAACTGATATGAAAAAATTCAAAGAAGCAATGGAACCAAACCAGGTTGCTATTTCCTTAGCAGGCGAACCTTGCTTATATCCAAAACTGCCAGAATTAGTTGATCTAATTAACAATAGAAAAATGACATCATTTTTAGTAACTAACGGAACAATTCCTGAGATGGTTAAAAAGCTGGAGAAGCACCAACCTTATCAGCTGTATGTAACGCTGGCTGCTCCAAATGAAGAAATATACAAGAAAACATGCGGACCGATGATTAAAAACGGATGGAAAAAAATAATGAAAACATTGTCTCTTCTTAAGAAGTTTAAGCGAACAGTAATACGGCTGACGCTCTGCAAGAATCTAAACATGATTAATCCTGAAGAATATGCTAAAATAATAGAGAAAGCAAAACCAAAATGGATTGAATGTAAAGCATACATGAGCATAGGTTACTCAAGAGATCGTTTAGGTCCAGCTTACATGCCAACACATGAAGAGATCAAAAAATTTGCAAAAGAAATAGAAAAACATTCTTCTTACAAGATCGTTGGCGATCAGAAAGCTTCACGCGTCGTGTTGCTTACCGCTTGAACTTCATCACGTCTTTAGCAACATCTACGTGTGTTATGAAATGTGATCTGCAACAATATGATTTTATTCCTAATTCGTCTAAGACTTTCTTAGGATCTTCCCCTTCATCCACTTTCTTTTTATATGTTTCCCATAACTGCCCGATAACACGGCCGCATGACATGCATCTTACTGGAATTATCATTAAATTACCTCCTTACCTCTTTGATCTCTGTTTGTGACGTCTTGGTCCTCTTTTACTGCAGCTTGGTTTGTGTGGTTCTGTTCTTCTTACGTCAGCAATTAACAATGAACGATCATAATCTAAAAACTTTTTTCTAAGTGCTTTGTCGTGTTTAGCAAGTATCTTTGCAATTGACTGTCTTATTGCAGCAGCCTGGCCTAATGGACCGCCTCCTTTAGCAATAATATTAAAATCATATTTTTTTGCGTGTTCTCCTGCGATTAACAAAGGTTCTGCTATCATAAGTCTCTGTGTTTCTGTTCCAAATATATCAAGAGGTATGCTGTTTACTCTGACTTTTCCTGTTCCTAGTTTAGCGCTTGCTCTAGATATTGCTCTTTTTCTTGAACCTACTTCATAATCTGCTTTTTTCTTAGTCAACTTTAGCACCTAAAAATTTTGATATCTCTTTAAGAGTGACATATTTACATTTTAAGCTTTCTTTTGTCTTAACAATCTTTTCAGCATTGTTGTATTCTTTAGGACAGTCAGAAAATATCTTAAGCCTGCTCATTGCATCTCTTCCCTTTGATTTCTTGTAAGGCATCATGCCTCTGATTGTTCTCCAAACTATTCTGTCTGACTGTTTAGGATAGAATGGACCTTTTGTCTGATCTCCTCTCTGTCTCTTTTGAAGATAAATCGAATATGTTACTTTTGGAGTTCCGCTGACTATTGCTTTGTCTGCATTTACAATAACTACTTGTTCGCCAGCTAGAAGTCTCTTAACTACTTTAGATGAAAGTCTTCCTAGTATTGCGCCATCAGCATCTATAATCATTTAATCAACCTTACCTTTGTTCCTTTTGGATTTGTCTTGACTAATTCTAAAAGTGTTATTGTCTTTCCGCCTGCTTTCTTTATCTTGCTTTCAGCTTCTTTTGAGAATGCTAATGCCGAAACTGTAAGCGGCTTTGTAAGTATACCGAATGACAATACTTTACCAGGAACTGCGACTGTTTCGTTTGCTTTGCAAACTCTCTCCAATCTAGCAACATTTACTTCAATTCTGCTTCTTGTTGGTTTTTGCAGATCTTCTGCAATAGCTATCATGAAGTTTGATTTTATTTTATAGCCAACACTACTCATCTCTTCAATTATTTTCCTTGTTACTGGATTTGTTGGTCCTGTTCTTGGCATATTAATCAACATTATTTGGTGCGGGGGATGTGATTTGAACACATGAACCCACTAAGGGACAGGATATCTTATCATCTTTTTTAATCAAAACTTAAGACAACAATCTTAAGTCCTGCGCCTTTGACCTAGCTTGGCAACCCCCGCTTAAATTTTAATTTGTTATGGAAATTTATAAAGGGGCATTACTTTATTCTTTGGATATCCTTTACAAGCTCTTGAGCTTTTTCCTTGAATATCTTGACTGCACTAGTCAATATCTCTTCTGCGCTAAGTCCTGATATTGATTCAATAGTGAATATGAATTTAGTGTTATCTCCTGTGATTTGTATGTTGTTAGGCTGAGCTAATCTGACGCATTCTTGACATAGATCGCAGTCTGTTGTTACATTTCCTTTGCTTCCTTTGATGTCTAACGCACTCTTAGGACATAATTTCATGCATTCGTCAGCATTCTTTACGTCGCCTAATAATTTTATTATTGGATAATATCTGTAAGATGAAATTGCTACTTTGAATTTGGCATGATCTCTTCCTGTGCCTAAATTAGCCATAGCTTCTAATTTCAATACCTGATCTTCTTTAAGCTCTACAATAGGTATGTTATCATAAAGTACAGATACATCTGGATTGCTTGACTTCATGTCTTTGCTGTAAACTGTGCATGGTCCTTTCTTGTTTATTGCAAATACAACTTCGCATTGTGAGCATCCTTTTCCTTCGCATTTGCATGTCTGCTTGAATTCAAAGTCTTTTTGTTTGAAAACTAAAGGTATCATAGCTAATCTGTGAGCTATTATTTCATCATACAGAACTGTATCATTCTTGCTTACGTCAGCTGTCTGAACAGCTAAATTTGGGATCTCTGTCATTGATATTCTTCGCAATGCATTTGCAAATTGCGGATTTGTATCTTCCAATAAAAATGTTATTTTTTTATCGGTCTTATCAATTATATTGACTTTCATTTAAACCCTCCTACCCCTTCTTCCTCCTTTCTTTCTGCAAGAATCATGCGGAACAGGCGTTACATCTTCTATTCTTCCTATTCTCATTCCTGCTCTTGCCAGAGCTCTGATTGCTGGCTGTGCTCCTGCTCCTGGTGATTTTGATTTGATTCCTCCAGGCGCTCTCACTTTAATATGAACTGCATTGATTCCTTTATTCAAAGACAATTCAGCTGCTTTCTGAGCTGCTAGCAAAGCTGGATATGGATCTCCACCTTCTCTTGCGTTGCTTGTCATCATTCCAGCTGTAACTCTTGAAATTGTTTCTGAACCAGTGATGTCAGTAATATGAATTATTGTATTCTTTGTGGAACTGAATATGTGCGCTATTCCCTATTTAAGATTCTGTCTTTCAACCATTTACTTCACCTTTAGGCTCCTCGACTTTTGGAGCTTCTTTTGGTTTTTCTTCAAGTTTCTTCAAAGCATTTACCTTTACCGCTGATCTAGCATAAAATGAAATCTTATCTTCCTGTTCAACCGGAACTATTGTGCTTGGCCATTTTACTTTCTTTCCATCCATTGCAATGTGTCCGTGAACGATAAATTGTCTAGCCTGCTTTGGTGTCTTGGCTAAACCTTTTTTTACTACAATTGTCTGAAGTCTACGATCTAGAATATTTTCTATGCTCAATGCAAGAACGTCATCTAAAGTCGGAGTTGTCTGATACAATAATCCTAATTTTTTAAGTTTGTTAATAAGAATAGCTTCCTTTTCTTTATCTCTTTGTGCAGCAAGAAGTCTAGCGATTTCTCTGTAATTTCTCAAGATAGCTTTTGCTTTCCATATTTCTTTCTTCCTTCTAAGACCGTAGTTTAATTTTGTTTTCTTATCTTCTTCTATGTTCTTTTTGTCCCATGGTCTTAATGGTGTTTGATACATTCGTTTGATTTTTCGCATCTAAATCACTTTTTCTTTTCAGGTGCCGGAGCTGCTGCTTTAGCTGGTTCCTGTTTCTTTTTTACTACTCCCATTCTTACACCTGTTCTAAAGCTTGATCTTGTATGCTGTCCTCTACAAGGCAGGCCAGCTTGGTGTCTTACTCCTTTATAGCACTGCATCTTTTTCATTGAATCGATGTCAGATTTTTTGACAAATAACAAATCAGAACTTAAAACATGAACATTTTCTCCTGTTATAGGATCAGATCTTCTGTTGAACAAATATTCTGGTATTTTGTATTTTTTAGGATTTCTGGTAACATCTTCTAATTTTTCTATTTCTTCTTCAGATATAGCACCTATCATTTTTCTTTTATCGATTCCAGAAGCTGCTATTATAGCAGTTGCAAAACTATGGCTAACTCCTCTTACAGTCAATAAAGCATTAAGAATTAATTTTGTACCAGGAATGTCTGCTTCAGCAAATCTAACAATTCCTTTTACTCCTTCCATTGTTTTGATAGCTTTTTTTGCTTCTGGTTTCTTTTCTTCCTTAGTCTGCTTAGTCTTTTTCTCTTCCTTTATACTATCGTCTTTTGGTTTGTTTGCCATTGTTTCACCATATTTGTGCTTTGTAAAAAAGCAACCACATGAAGTGGATTGGTATTCTAATATAAGAAACTAAGGTTTATAAAGGTTTATCGTGTGAGAGTTGTCAGCAAATATCCTGCAAAGAGCACCCATATCAAATATGGAACCAAAAGCAATGCTGCTCTTCTGTCTGTTT
>JAQUSH010000083.1 GCA_028715225.1 Candidatus Aenigmatarchaeota archaeon
ATTATGACATAACCGGAAGAAGGACAAAGAATGTCGGTGATTATGTTGTACACGTTGAGAAGAATCCGGAAGGACACTTTGATGATGTTGTAGTTAGGATTAATAAAAAGGCCTGGGTTACAGAAAGATCATATACAACTACTGTAAAATATTTGTTAACTATTGCAAAAGAGATGCAAAGTGAACGCGCAAAGAAACAAATATAAGATTCTGTTATAAATAGCAATAATATATAATTATTGATATGATGTATTTAGAATTGAAAAAAAGAATTCCAGAACCAGAAGAAGAGATGGAAGGGGAATCAGCCTTTCAGTATTTCAAAGCTAAATACAAGCCAGGTAGGAGAAGTACTTCTTATTCGATTGTGACTAAAGATATATTCAAAAGAATACCTTTAGAAAAAGGAAAGGTTTTAGATATAGGATGTGGTTACGGTGCGCTTATTTCTCATCTTCATATGATTAAACCTAGATTATCTTTTATTGGTATTGATTCTTCAAATTTTATGATTAAAACTGCCAAGAAATACATGTCTGATAAGAATATTTTGTTTGTGAAAGCTCGAGCAGATAAATTACCTTATAAGAATGGAGTCTTTGACTTAGTCGTTTGCAAAGATACATTTCATCATTTTATTTCTCCAGAAAAGGTTCTTAGAGAAATGTATCGAGTTACTAAAAAAGGTGGTCATATTTACATAACTGACCTTAGAAGAGACAGCGACATGAAAATAATATTGAGCGAGATAAATGAGATCGCAAGAACAAACATCACACACGCAAGATTGTATATTGATTCAATAAAAGCATCTTACACTATCGGCGAGATGCAGCAGCTTTTCAAGAAAGCTAAGATAAAGAAGTATGAGATATGGAACGCAAAGATTACTAAGAATTTCTTTAAAGAATATCGAGTAAGTCGTGCAAAACGTCTATCTGCAACGAATTTTATCAAAGATAGATGGATTGCGGTTATAACAAAATGATAGACCAACTATTTAATAAATAATAAAAACTAAGAGATAGAAAGATGAATATAATGGCTTTAGACGAATATCCTAATCAAGAATCAGAATCATATTATCCGCAAACACCTCCACCGAAGAAGTCAATCAAAATCTGGCTGTTTGTATTGTTATTTATCGGAATTGTTGCCGTTGGATTACTGGCTTTCTTATTCTTCAATTCTTCCCCGAAAACAATTTCAGAAGATAAACTTCTCAATGGTATAAACACGGAATTAAAAGGAACTGAAGAAACCAAATTTATGCTTTACGACCAAGAACATACAATAGCAGTTGATGCTATTGATAATGATTCAGTAACTTTGATTATTCAAAGTAATCCAATCAGAATTGCCGTATCTATAGGCGAAGAAAGAAAACTTGATTTGAATGATGACGGAATCTATGATATCCAGCTAAAATTAATTACAATAAAGAATGGCATACCGAACCTGTTTATCAAAAAGATAAGCGAAAAAATATGTGTTGAGAATTGGAGTTGCAATGATTGGACAAATTGCACAATATACAGTAATCAAACAAGAACCTGCTCAGACCTTAATTCCTGTGGAACAACTAAAGATAAACCAGTTTTAGTTCAAACCTGCACATATGTAAAGGAAGTTAAAGTTATTGCGAAATGCCTTGAAAATTGGAATTGCGGAAACTGGAGTTCGTGTGCAAATAGCCAGCAAAATAGAACCTGCGTAGACCTAAATCACTGCAATACCACAGAGAATAAATCAAGTATTCTACAGTCATGTGTCGTGCAAGTTATTGATTGCGGAACGAATATACAGAATGTTACAGAAAATATACCTAATTATGATTGTTTCATTGCAGCTTCTATAAACTGCGACTATGCAAAATTATTAAGTACTGGATCAGTAGATGTTTTCGGAGTGAATGTTACTGCTACAAGCAAATTTGAACTTCAAGGGATGAATTCAAACAGATGCGTCTTTTATCAGAGAATGGAAAATTATTCAGTAAAATTTATGGATTACGCAGTACAGCAATTTTTAGCTCAGGGAATGAATCAATCAGAAATTGATGGGCAAGAACAAAACATGACGGCTAATGCACAGCAATTTGTAGGAAAATACAGAACCTGTAAATTTAACAAAGAAAATTTGACTGCAACATTAACTAGATGGAGAGACGGTATATTTAATGTAGACGTATCATGTACATTAGACATTGCTGCAAATACAAGCAATTGTACTACCGGTGGTGACTACGCTGGTGCAGAATGTTTCGGAGATTACTAATATCATTTCTTATAGAAATAAGTAAAGCTACTTAAATTGGATTCATAGGAAAAGAATTAAATCCTTATCCAAATAGTGCTCCTAAACCTGCTGCTGCCTCTTCTGCTTTCTTAGCTGTGTCTTCCTCTTTCTTCTCTTCCTTCTTCTCAGCTACTGGTGCAGATGCTGCTGCAACTGGCATTGCTGCCTTGCTTATAGCTTCTTCAATGTTAATTCCTTCAAGTGAAGCAACAACTCCTTTTATTTTAGCTTCTTCAACCTGCGCTCCAACAGAGTGCAGAACTTTCTTTAAGTTGTCTTCGTTTATTGGTTGCTTTACGCTGTGAAGTAACATTGCTGCATATATCATTTCCATTTTTAGTTACCTCCTTTATTTGTTAAACTCTCAAGTGACATGGCTCCTCTGACGGCTCTGCCGATCATTATCTCGACTGTTTCTTTTGTAATAAAGCCGATTTCCACTGCCAAGTTTATCGAGTTTCTGTAAGCATTAATTATGTCTGCTGTTAGTTTTACGTCGTCAATTGACAATACATCTTTGCCGTAGATTATTCCGTTCTCGTAGACTGAAGTTATGTTAAGTCCGACTGGCATCGGAGCTACTTTAAGCATTCCAAGCACAGATGCTAGATCAACTGTAATAACTGCGCCTGCTTTGCAGACAACCTTGTCTTTCAGTATAGCGATCTTTCCGCCTTCTACTTTCGACTGCAGACCTGCTTTCGCAAGAGTAGTTATCGCCGGACCAGGCATCAAATCTGTAGGCCCTGCCTTTACTTCTATATCGATAGGCGCTACATCTCCTGGCTTAGCTGCCATGTTTGTCTTGTTTCTGTCAATTACTTTGTAAAGCTTGAACGGGTTCATCTCAGTAATCATGATTCCAGGCTGTGATGGTA
>JAQUSH010000084.1 GCA_028715225.1 Candidatus Aenigmatarchaeota archaeon
CCTGTCAATAGAAAAAGGAGATGAGCTAAGAAAGCTCCTGAAGGAATCTATTTAAATGTTGGTCTTATAATATGAGTTGATATATATGGCTAAAAAAGTTGGTTCAGCTGGACGATTCGGTCCAAGATACGGAACAAGAACTAAAAAGATAGTCACAGAAATGGAAAAGAAAACAAAGCAAAAACAGATCTGTCCATACTGTGAAAGGCCAGCTCTTATAAGATTATCTGCAGGAATATGGACTTGCAAAAAATGCAAAGTTAAGTTTGCAGGCGGGGCATATTATCCTAAATTCATAAAAGGTGAACAATGATGTATAAATGTCTGAATTGCAGCAAAGAGATAACTCTTGAACAGATAAGCGAAAAAATAAGATGTCCATTTTGCGGTTATCGTATAGTTATGAAAACGAGACCAAAGAAAATAAGCAAGGTCTTGGCAAGATAAAAATGAAAGCAGAGATAATTATTGACTGCAAAGATCCTGAAATCATAATCAAGTCAATAAAACCTGACATGGATGTCAACGGCAAGTTTGATGTAGAACTGAAGAAAGAAAAAAATGCATTAAAGCTTGTTGTTGAATCAAAAGATATGAGCGGTCTTTTGGCTGCTATAAATTCATATCTTAAAATGATAAAAACATTGAAAGAATTGGAGGAGATGTAAATGACTGAAGTATTGAAAATATCACCAGAGGCTCAGCAAAGCCTTATGCAGATGCAGACATTCCAGCAGCAAATGCAAACTATTAATTATCAGAGGGAAACTTTAAGATTCCAGAAGCTTGAAGCTGAAAGAGCTTTAGACGAAATGAAAAACATGAAAGGAAGCGATGAAGTATTCAAAGCAGTCGGACCTATTCTTATAAAATCTAAGAAATCTGACATTGAAAAAGATTTGAAAGAAAAAATGGAAATGGCAGATGTTAGATTAAAGACAATAGAAAGCCAGGAAGAAAAAATCAGAAATAAAGTTGAAGAACTTCAAAAGAAACTAGAAGCACTTTTGAAACAGGAAGAAAAAGCTGAAGCTGAGTAAATAAAAATAAGAATTTGAAATTTATTTTTTCATTCTATTTTGTTTCCCATATGAAGATCCTACTGGTACATAAATCCCAGGACCTAACTCAACATAAACATTATCACTAAGCATATCCATAGCTGCATGTTCTCTAGCAAGTGTTTCTGAAGTTTTTTTCTTTTTTGAGTCACCAATTCCTATTATACCCATTTATTTTCACCTCATATCATATCAAAAATGTATCTAATTTTTGATGCTTCACTTGAAAGATCTAGTTCTTCTATTCCATCTCCTGCAATGGCATAAATTGCCATATTCAGTGGTTGTTCTGTAAGCTCCATATTGAAACCTCAAATTTGATAAATATAATGAGAATTAAAGGTATAAAAACCTTTCCTTTTAACTCCAAATCCAGAGTAAAAGTTAAACTAACCAAAACACTTTTAAACTAAGGACTGCCATATAGTTCCAGTGAAAATATCATGAGGTGCAGAAAATGTTCGAGGACATCATTGAACTTATTAGACAAGTGTCAGAAGACAAGAGCGTTCCTAGGAATATCAGAGACAGATGTCTTGGCTGCATCAAAACTTTAGAAGAATCTAAGGATCCGATTGATATTAGATTAAATGCCGTTATTAGCTGTCTAGATGAGGTTTCAAACGACCCAAATATACCTATGTACACAAGAACACAGATCTGGAACATAGTATCTCTTCTGGAAAGCAAGCAAAAATAAGTATATAAAGCACAAAGAATAATAACTAAATAAGAAAAATAATAATTTTAGGAGGTTTTAAAATGTTCGAAAAAATATTTGGCAAGAAACTTAGCGATGGAGAGTTCATAGAACTAGATACAGGCAGTGTAGAAACACCTTCTGGAAAAATACCAATAAAAATAGACAAATTGGTAGATTTCATAGATACAGACAGAGTCCAGAAAGCTGCTAGAGGCGGTTCAATTGTTCTAGTAAGAATTAAAGAACTTAAAGAAAGAGACTTGACAGAACTAAAAAGAGCAATTGACAAACTTAGAAAAACTTGTATCGCAATGAACGGAGACATTGTCGGAATTGATGAAAACTACATCTTGTTAACGCCAAACTTCGCTCATGTGGTAAGAGAATAAAGATTTCCTTAAGAGATCTTTGTTCCGTTTTTTACCTTTTTATCTACTGTTAGCAAAACAGGTTCATTGTCAACTGCAGCTAACAGCATTCCGTTACTTTCTATTCCTTTTAATTTTGCAGGCTGGAGGTTATTGACAACTATAATCTGTTTTCCTACCAATTCTTCAGGACTATAGGCTTTTCTTATTCCGGCTACTATCTGCTTCTTTTCTCCGACATCTATCTGAAGCTTTACCAACTTATCAGAACCTTCTACTGCTTCTGCTTCAAGTATTGTTGCTACCTTTAATTCTACTTTACCGAAATCTTGTATAGTTATCAAATTTTTCACCCCCTCTATTTTTTTGATTGTTGGCATAACTGCCGTTTTAGCATTATTTTCTATTTTTCTGAATAGAACTTCTCCTTTCTTTACATTTGTTCCTGATTTTAGAAGACCATATTTAAGATTCTTCCATAGAATATCTTTTTTGTCCAATCCCAATTGTTCAAATATCTTTTCAGATGTTCCTGGCAAGAAAGGATAAATTAGTATTGATATTAATCGCAATGATTCTGTTAGTTCATACAAAACATTTTCAAGCTCTTTCTTGTTTTCTATTTTCCAAGGAGCTTTATCGTTAGTATATTTGTTTATTTCTGAAATAAATCTTAAAGCCTCATTTAATGCTATATGCAATTTGAATTCATCAATATTATTTTCTATCTTCTTAGGAACTTCTTTGAATATCTTTTCTATGTGACCATTATATTTATTAGGCACTTTTCCGTCAAAGTTTTTCTCAACAAGTGTCAATATTCTGTAAACTACGTTACCTAGATTATTTGCTAGCTCATTATTTCTTTCTATGAAAACTTCTTCTGTATAGTCTCCATCATCATCTGATGGTATTTCTTTAAGCAAATAATATCTAACTGAATCTGTTCCGTATTTATCCAGTTGCGCAATTGGATCAATCACATTTCCTAAAGATTTTGACATCTTCTTTCCTTGCGATGTAATAAATCCATGAACATAAAG
>JAQUSH010000013.1 GCA_028715225.1 Candidatus Aenigmatarchaeota archaeon
AAACCTATTAAAAGATAAGTTGACAGTTTTCTGTTTCCAGCTGTCCAGAATAATGCAACTATCAATAACCAGAAGACAATAGAACCCATGAATGTTATTGTCATAAAGAATGAATCTAATAGCGGGGACGAAAAACTAGTCGCATAAGTTAAAACTTCGTTGTCAAAAGCAATAACCTGTTCATTAAACGCAAAAAATAATGCAGAAACTATGATATAGAATCCGATAAAGTATATCAATTTCTTGTCAATTTTCATATGCTTAATTATATAAGGTGGAATATAAAAGTATATTTATGAAAAAGTTGCTAATATTATTGCTATTAATTCTGGTCATAGTTCCTGGAGTATATGCTGGAAAGAACGTAACTCTTGTTTCTCAAACACCTAATTGCTTCAATCAGGGATGCGAATGCTACAGCGCAGCTAATAACAATTATGATTATCTGTTCTGCAAAGAACTTGAAAAAAGCTATGGTGTTAAAAAGATTAATGAAAATGAGGTTGTTACTCAAAATGCTTTCTGGTTAGATTCTTATCAAAAATCTAATCTTATATTTATCGGGAATGTATCAGATTCAATAATAACAACTCCTACCTCAACTTTCTGCACAAATATTAAAAATGTTCTAGTTTCGAACCAGCGGCAGATGTTCTCGACCGGCAAAGCGAATCAGCCAGCTAAAGGTTGTATATTTGACGGATATGTAACTGCACCGTCTCCAAATCTTTGCACAGCAACAATATTCACAAAACTAAATGACGGTTTTCCAACATCTGATCTATCAGTAGGTGAAGCTAACGTAATCACAGCACCATTATATTCAAACGAAATAACAATCCGAACCAAAAGCCAGGGATCTGGATGGATCGGAGCAAGCTGCAAAGAATTCAGCTATGGAATATATCCTGTTGTTGATACTGGGTTGCAGGACAAAGCAATTTTCTGGGGACTAGATGTTCCTGCAAATTATACAAGCACTACATGGAGCATATTTGACAAGACTCTTTGGTATGTCATGGGCGATTATAGCTACGGTGACATAGATGCTACTCTGAAAACAGACAAAACAACATATAAACCAGGCGAAAAAATAAACATAACTCTTGAACAAGGAACAGCAAACATAGATAGTGCAACGCTTGTTTCTCTGACCTATCCTGATGGAACAAGCATAGACAATGTTCCTATGGATCCAATTGCCTGGAATTTGACTTATGCGATTGAAAAATCTGCTCCAAATGGAACCTACACAATAAAGGTCAAAGCAACTGCACCACCAGCAATCAAAGAATTTACAAAGAAAATCGATGTCATTCCTTACACTATCTCTGCAACATTAAACAAGGCATCATATGTGGCAGGCGAGAACGTAGATATAGGAATAGTCTTAGGCAGCGTTTATGATTCAAGTCTTAATGCAACAGCTAAAATAGAAGTGACCAATCCAGCTGGAACCAAAACAACTATCTACAATGAAAAAATAACTTATACTTTCAATAAAACTTATGCAACGAGCTCAAGTTCTATTGGCGGTGTTTATCTTGTCAGAATAACTCTTACTGATACTGATTCAAGAATATTTGTAAAGGATCTTAGCTTTACTGTAAAAAATGTTGGAAACATAATCGTAAGTCCTGCACAATGGTCTAAGCAGGTTTCAAGCGACGGAAATGTGACACAGTTATTTACAATAAAAAACAATGGAACAGATGATCTGGCGGCAATCACAATAACTCCTAGCTCTGGAATAACGTTAAGCAAAACAAGCATCGCCAGTCTAAATGCCACTAAAACTGAGAATTTCACTGCAACTTTTTATGTTGATTCTGTAGGAAACAAGACAGGAAGCATAACACTTGATTCAGAAACATACAATTATGTCATAGATGTAAACTTAGAATATGTATTCAACCCTGTAGAAGACAGTTTAGTCATATCTCCTGAATCAGCTTCAATTGTCACAATACCTAATGTAGCAGTTGAAAAGGAATTTGAACTTGAAAATATAGCCGTGTACGGAGCAAGCAATTTTGTTTATACAATTTCTGATTCAATAAAAAATATAGCAAGCATAACTACAAAGCCAACTCAGATAAACTCTGAGGGAACAGCCGCAATGAAGGTCAAAATAGATGCTCCTGAAATTAAAACATACTACGGAACTATAACTGTTAACAGCTCTGTAGGAAGCTATGAAATAAATCTGAACATTGAAGTTATAGGAGACATCTCGACAGAAGCAGATGATCTGCTTAAAACAATTGTTTCACTTAATGAAAACATAACAGCTCTTCAGAAAAAAGGAAAAGACGTGAGTGGATTACAAGACCTGTCTGACAGCGCTAAAGAAAAACTAGAAAGCACAAAAGAAGCTTATGAGTCTGGAAATTACCAGACAGCTAAAACTTATTTTGATCAGGCTGGTTCAAGCATAGATGATCTTAAATCTCAGATTGAAGAAATCAGAAGCCAGAAACCAAATTACTCGGGAATAATATGGACAGTTGCATTCATTATTATAATTGCTATAGTTGGTATAGTTGCTTACAAGTACAAAGATAAAATAAAAGAATTAATAAATAAATTAACTAAAAAGGAACCTGAACAAAAAGAAGAATACACTTTCTCTAAAGGAGATTATAGAACAGAATACTATTAAGCAGATGCTTTAACATCTTGACAATATTTTTCATATGCTTCCAATTCTTTCTGATCAGCTTTTATGTCATCAAGAATTAAAGAAATATCTTCTTTTAATTCATCTTTTGGAAATTTCGGATTTGCTTTTTGACAATCTTTCATAACTCCATGATAATCGCATGGCGTAGTAAATAATCCGGATTTCAAAATATAATTACAACGATGTCCTCCAAAAATAAAGCCGTCCCTGACTGTACAACCAGGACACATTGGCACATGATTGCCCTTGTCATCTACCGTATAAAATAGTTGTGCTTTTAACATACTCTATATACCAACCGAAAAGAATTTAAATATATAAGTAGAGAATAGAAATTCTATTTATGCCAACAAACGTAACTGTTGAATACATCAAAGCGCAAGAAAGATATGCAAAAGCTAAGACCAGAGAAGAAAAGATAACCGGATTAGAAGAAATGATAAGCACCTGCCCAAAGCATAAAGGATGTGAAACGCTTCTTGCTGAACTTAAATCTAAATTATCTAAGCTGAAAAAAACAGCACCAAAGAAGACAGGCAAACGAATAACAACAATACCTAAAGAAGGAGATGCGCAAGTCTGCATCATCGGCTTGACACAGTCTGGAAAATCAACTCTTTTATCAAAATTAACAAATGCCAAACCTAAGATATCGAGCATTCCTTATACAACAACTAAACCAGAAGTTGGTGTATTGAATTATCATGGTGTTATCATACAGTTGGTAGAAATACCATCTACATTTGAACCTGTTCATATGAACATGGCTCAGAATTGCGATGGTTTGATTATTCTGTATAAAGACAACAACGAACTAGATGAATTAAATGGAATAGTAGAAAGGTTCAGAATCAAAACACCTCATATTTTTCTTAAACGAAGCAATGATTATGCAAAAATAAAAGATGAGATATGGAATATTCTTGGTTTGATTAAAGTTTATACCAAAGAACCTGGCAAACCAGCTGAAAAAAAGCCTTTAGTAATCAAACGAGGAACAGCTGTTGGTGAAGCTGCTAAACATCTTCATAGGGACTTTTATGAATTCTTCAAGTTCGCCAGAATCTGGGGCAAGTCAGCTAAGCATCAAGGCCAATCTGTAGGCAAAGACCATATATTAAAAGATGATGATATACTCGAGATACATATTTAAGCTTCCAAAAGATATACTATTTATGTTAACCCCTATGGATGTTTCAAAGGAGCACTACAAGTCTATAGAAAAGACAAAAACCAAAGCTCGTTCTCTGATGAAAAAGTTAGTTGCTATCAATCAGACTACATCTATACTGGTTGGTAAACTGGAAGCAGCTGACATTGAAAAATTAGGAAGCGCACATATGGCTTCATGCAAACTTACCTTATCTAACGCTAAAAGATACAGTGTAAATAATAAATTTGATTTCAAAATGGAAGAGGAAAGCATAGCATTTGTAAACAGACCAGAGATGCTTATGACAATAGATGAGTTAGGAAACACTCATCCTGAGATACTTCGTGAAACTCATGTTAATATAAGAAAAGGTGTATGGGATGGCATTGAAACAAGTAGGTAAATCAAGATCAAGCGATATAACGAACTGCCCAAGATGCGGCGGCGAAGCTGTATTCATAGATGGTAAGACAATAAAATGGCTTACGTGCACAAAGTGCAAATTCAAAAAAGTCATGGAAAAAGAGCAGGAAAATGTCCAAGTAATACCACTTAAGACAGATGACGAAGCAAAGAGTATTTTTAGGATATAAATGCTTTTCGGTCCTAATTCTATATATGCTGTATATAGCTAGAAAATATGTAAATAAATTATTAGATGATTCTAATGGTCATGGCAAAGTATTACTTCATTGTGTTGACGAAGATTGTCTAGATATCGGAATAAATGTTCCTATTGAAAGATTAAGGGCAATTTCAAATTTTCCAGGCGGTGTTGTCATACCTACAAGAATTGACAATACAAGCAACACATATCATGTGCTGGTCTTTTAATCAATTTTATATATAAACTCTTACTATTTCTATTATGCTCAACAATTATTCTAAACCAGTGCAGATTGCTTTGAAAAAGGCAAAAGCTGATGTTGGAGACAAGATAAAGATTATTGGCGGTTCTGAGGAAAGCGAAGGTCTTCTTATGCCAAGAATTGAGCTAGGTGATAGCGATTCTATTGTGATAAAGCTTAACTCAGGTTATAATATAGGAGTAAAATACAGTAAAAACTTGAAGATCAAGAAGCTGGAAAGTGCTTCTGAAACCAAACCGCACTTTGAGAAATCCAAATTTGATCCAAAGAAACCTAATGTTACTATAATTTCAACTGGCGGTACTATTGCTTCGAAAGTTGAATACAAAACAGGCGGTGTAAAAGCTATAGAAAATCCTGAAGAATTATTGTTTAATGTTCCTGAATTAAGAGAAATAGCTAACATAAAATTTGTTTCAGCTTGCAAGAAGATGTCAGAAGACATGGAATATGCAGACTGGCAAACAATTGCTAAGACTGTTGCTAAAGAGATGAAACTCGGAAATGCTGTAGTTATAACACATGGTACAGACACCATGCACTATACAGCTGCTGCTTTGTCATTTATGCTTAAAACTACAAAACCTGTTGTTTTAGTTGGTTCACAAAGATCACCTGATCGTGGAAGCTCAGATGCTGGAATAAACTTGATATGCGCTGTGCGAGCTGCGCTTTCTGAGATAGGTGAAGTTGGAATCGTGATGCACGGCTCGACTGATGATGATTATTGCACATTTAATCGCGGCACACGCTGTCGTAAGATGCATTCTACTAGACGTGATACATTTAGAACATTAGGCGAAAATCCTATTGCTAAAATATATCCAAACGGAAGAATTGAAGCGCTGACTCAGTACAGAATGAAAAAAGATACGAAAACTGAAGCTGACACTAAATTTGAACCGAAGGTCGCTCTAGTTAAAGTCTATCCTAATTCAGATCCAGATGTATTAAATTATTACGTAAAGAAAGGATGCAAAGGAATTGTAATTGAAGGAACTGGCATGGGTCATGTTCCAACGCATGCTAAGAAAGCATGGACTCCTGTAATAAAGAAATTAACAAAGAAGATTCCTATTGTAATTGTTTCTCAAACGCTATTCGGTCGCGTTAACTCTAATGTTTATGAGAACCTTAGAATTCTTTTCCATGATTCTGGAGCAATTAACGGAGAAGATATGCTACCAGAAACTGCTTTAGTTAAATTAGGTTATGTTTTAGGTCATACCAAAAAGATAGCTGAGATTAAGAAATTAATGAGCGAGAATATTGTTGGAGAGATTTCTGAAAGAAGTACTATAAGTGATTAAATGAACAAAAATGAAAAAAAATATAATGTAGATTTAAACATCGCTTTATTTGCCGGAACCTTTCTTCTAATAATACAAATTATATATGACTTCATACAAAAAATGTATATCTGTTCAGAAAACTGTTTCAAAAGCACCAGTTTCATTGTAATTTATTTGCTACTAATAGTTGGTTTGGGTTTATTTGCAGCCCACACAATCAAGGATATTAAAAAGTATGGGAAGATAGTAACTGTCCCTAAAAAATTTTATTTTATTGATATCGTGTTATTTCCATTTGAAGTTTTAGGAACAGTTTTAAAATATATTTCTAAGGTATGCGTGATTGAATGAATTACGAACAAATCGGTTTCAAATGCGGTATAGAAATACACAATCGTCTAGCCACAAAACACAAATTATTCTGCAACTGTCCGGCGAGGCTGACTGATAAAAAACCAACAAAAGTAATACAACGAAAGCTAAGACCGGTAGCAGGCGAGATGGGTCGCGTGGATATAGCTGCTGCGCACGAATATCTTAAAGACAAGACATTCTCCTACCAGGTCTTCCCAGATACATCATGCTTAGTAGAATGCGATGAAGAACCGCCTCACGAGATCAACCAAGAAGCTTTAGAAATCGTTCTGCAGATATGCAAAATGCTGAAAGCAGATATCCTCGACGAGGTACACATAATGAGAAAGACTGTCATAGACGGTTCGAATACATCAGGTTTTCAAAGAACAGCACTCGTTGGTATAAACGGTTCTCTTTCAACATCGCTCGGTCCAGTTACAATATCTAACATCTGCCTAGAAGAAGAATCTTGCGGAATAGTAGAGAAGAATGATACGAACGTTACCTATAGATTAGATCGTTTAGGCATTCCGTTAGTAGAAATAGGAACAGGACCTGACATAAAAAATCCAGAGCACGCAAAAGAAGTTGCTGAAAAGTTAGGTATGATTGTGCGATCTACGGGAAAGTCTCAAAGAGGTATAGGTGTAACGAGACAAGATATTAATGTTTCTGTAAAAGGCGGAAAACGAGTTGAAATAAAAGGTTTTCAGGAATTAGACATGATTCCGAAAGTTATTGATTTTGAAATCGCGAGACAGGTTGAACTAGCTAAGAAAGGTGAATCTAAAGAAGAAACAAGGTTAGCTAAAGCAGACGGATCAACTGATTACATGAGACCACTGCCAGGCGGAGAGCGAATGTATCCAGAAACAGACATACCACCAATTATAATCACAAAAGATATTCTTTCAAAAATAAAACTTCCGGAGACCTGGGAAGTCAAACTTGCAAAATTAGAAAAAATACTTCCTAAAGACCTAGCTAACCAGATTTTGAAATCAGAATATCTGGAAATATTTGAAAAATACTACAAAACAAATCCTGTTTTGGTTGCAACTACTTTCACATCAACTTTGAAAGATCTTAGCAGACGCGGATTTGAGATAAGCAATCTGACAGAAGAACATTTTGCAGAATTATTCGAAAAGAATCTTCCAAAAGAAGCTTTGATCTCTGCATTAGAAAAGTTATGCGAGAACCCAGATGCGAAAATCGAATCTGATGCGATTTCTGACGACTCACTACGAAACATAGTTAAAGATGTCATTCTTAGAAATCCTGAATTAGCTAAAGAAAGAAAAGTAGGCGCTCTGATGGGAGACGTAATGAAGCAGGTCAGCGGAAAGGCTGACGGCAAGAAAGTAATGAGAATTCTTCAGGAAGAGTTGAATAAAAAATAATTATTTCTTCTTACCTTTCTTTAAATCTGCAAATCCATATGTTTTTGCAAAGTTGTAGAACATTAGAGTTATTTTGAATAGTACAATAACATATATGGCGAATACGAAATATGCTCCATATTCTATGATTTCCGACTCGAACAGCCACTCTGTAGTCATATCCATGAACTTAAACAAGAATAGCACAAATGAAGAATACATAAAATAACTTAAAATATGTTCAATTTCTCCTTTTAAAAACTTTCTCTTTATGCTATAAATAAAAATTGGAAGTATAAGTGCCAGTATAAGTGCTATTGTATCTATAACCAAATCAAACAAAACTATGGATTCATGCATTTTTGCCACCATGAACGTATATTATCTTATCTACAAATTGTGATAACTGGCTTATAAGTTTTTCGTCTGTTTCTCTTTCCAAACTTACCAAAACACCGCTAATACCCCATTCTCTTATCTTATTTGTCAGAAAATGGACGAATTTGGTTGTTGTTCCGGCAGAATTATACATCAACAGAGTTGTTATTGAATCTAAAAATAAAAATCTATCTTTTCCAGGAATTATTTTTACCAATTCGCTTATTGCAATTGAAATTTCAGTTAGCGACTCTGCAGAAGAAATATATATGCAGTTTTGAACTTTTTTGGATTTTATATTTTTTGTATTTGTTATTGTATCTATAAAAAATAATTTAGCTGAATCTATCTTATTTTCTTCTAATAGTTTTTTTATGCTTTCATATGGCCTGTTAGCTGTTATGTATATTCCGTGTATTTTCTTATCGTTGCAAAATATTCTTAGAATTTTTATATTTGTTTTAAGATATTCCGTAGCATCCTCAACTACTAAAACTATTTTGTGCTCATTGATATTTGTTAATTCTTTCTGAAGATTTATCATATAAATATATTTATACAAAACTGGTATATAAGCATTAAAATTTCATGGACCATAAATCTAGATTTTTTCTTCACAAATGGTTTATATACTGTTTGCTATCTTTTATTTAGAACGATTATAAGACCACAGCGTTCCAAAAAAATTGCGAGGTGATGTGAAAAAGATTTGAGACAAAATTGCTTCTTTCCGATGAGGCGAAAGCCGAGGAGACCCCTATTAATTAATTTTGACATGCTTTTCTCTCAGATTTCTATCTTTTAATTTTGCAGTTATACTAATTTTTGTCAGGTAATATATAGATGCGGCAAATGCAAACAATAGCAAACCGAACAGTATATATGATTCAACTTTCATACAGGTAATGCATATATAGCTAACCTCAAAATCATTTGAAGATGATATACCAAGCTCGTCTTCCTCATACATAACATTGACTGTATAATATCCCTGTGATAATGCATCCGGAAGTTTGACGTAACGAATAATTTCGGTATTATTTTCAAATATAATATTTTCCTTACTTATTGCTAATGTGTTATTTTGTTCGTCATTTATAGTATAAGACAATGTTATATTTTGAGTATTGTCAATGTTATTCGTTTTTTCTTTGCAAAGCGTATTGTTTTTACTTATTTCGACTAGAAGTGTTACTATACCTCCTGCTGTGGCATATCTGAAACTTTGGGGTATGCCCATATCAACGGTGTTTGGAACCACAACAGAACTTTTTATAGAGATTTTGTTTTTTCACATGCAGCCAATTCATCTTCAATATTATTTTTTTCATTTTTATTCAGAATCTTACTGGAACTAACATCTTCATAATATGAAGACGATATTTCTTTAGATGGAATGCATTCAAAATCCGTACATAGATATCCAGGTGTACAATCAGAATTTGAAGTGCATTCTTGAATGATAGTACTTGGAACTACTACAAGACCGACTGTTCCTTGTATAATTGCTCCTGTTATGGAAAATTCAACAGCCTTTACCAGTATTAGAATTAACACCAAGAAAAATATAATATGATTATTTATTTTCATAATATCAAGACTGGTATGCTATGAAAGAGAGCGCTTCTGATTTAACTCCTGGCGGCTCATCTCCAGGAACAGCTATTCTAAGCTCGACCTCAGCTGAATCACTTGGTGTTGGGTGTTTCAATCCCTTTAAAAATTCTATAGGTGCTGTACCTGGCATATTTGTCCATGTCATTATTGATGTTGATGTATCGAAAGATCCTGCTTCGGTTGAAACATTTGCAGCAAACTGGAATGAAGCACTATTATCCCCGCTCCCAGTTCCACTAAACAATATTGGTGAAGATGGTTCTCTTGCTATAGTTACATTAACACTAACAGTTCCGTCATTCTGTATTAAAAATGGTTGAGGCGAATTGCTTGATGTTTCATTTATTGCGCCAGGAGGCATTGTCCCAAAGCTCACAGTGCTAACTGGCAAAGAGATTTGAGCTGTTCCGGCAACAGTCACAGAAGCTGTTCCAATCGGCATACCAGTAATGCTTCCGTAACTTGAAGACGAACCATAGTTTTCAATCATAATATAGGATGAACCCATAAGAAATACTGCCAGTAAAAATATTACAGTTTTAATGCTACTCATCAATATCACTTAATATAATTTAACCGTATATCTTTTTAAGCCTTATTTTTGCAATACCTGTGTAATTTCCATATTCTGCATCTTTAGGTATCTTAACAGTGAGAGTTGTATTTCTCTCTTCGTTTGGCTCAAGTATGAAACGATTATCTATTGTGCTTACCCATTCAGAAATATTGCCACCTGTTAATATTGTGACTTTTATTGAATGATTCTCTATGTTTTTGATTGTTATATCTCTTTGTCCTGAACCGCCAGGAGGCATTGTCCCAAAATAAATCGCATCTGTATCAACATTGAATCCCGTATAATTATTTACCTGAATATGCATGTTCAGATTAATATCTTCAAGGTAATTTGTATTGTCAAATATACTATATCCTAAGAGAATGACTGATAATATGGCTAGAATCGTTAATATTTTTAATTTCATACGCTATTCCTCTTTGCTCTGTATATTACAAAGACTATTGTTATCAATATTATTATAAGCAATATCCACATGAAACTGTTGTTTTCAGATGAAACAGCATTATTTTTTCCGCTATTGCCTATGTTGAATTCTTTTGTTTTTTCGGATTTTTTGTCCTCATAATGCAATATCACCTTTAGCGTGTATGCCCCGGCTGATATTCCTTCAGTATCAATGTATCCTGTTATTGTGCCTGTTCCTTTTGATTGAAGATCAATCGATCCAGAATTAAACGTACCTACTTTGTTTCCATCTTTTAGTATCTGCAATTCTGCCCATACATTTTTTACTTCCTTTGTGTACATATTTTCTATGTCTATTTCTGCCTTTCCTATTGAACCTACAGGTATATCGTTTAGCCTTATGTCGTTTATTTTGACTATAAGTTCTCCAATTGTAAATGTCGTCTCTGTAGACTTTGTATTTCCATCATAATTTATTTCAGCGATAGCTTTGTATATTCCTGCATCCATATTTTGAGAATCCCAGTTCAGCAAAAATGTTTCTGTTTTTTTTGTAATCATGCTGATTGTATCTGTCTGTGTTGTTCCAACTATGTTGTTTTCAGAATCATAAATATTGACAGTTGCTGTCAAAGAATTAATATTATTCTGCCCAAGATTGTTTACTTCAAGCGTTATAGGCGTGCTTTCGCCGACTCCTATGTCTGGAACATTTAGCGTAGCAGCAATATAATATCCAGGGTAAGGAACCTTTATCCAAAGCTGCATCTCAACTCCTGCTATAGCACCGATAGTTGCACCGGCATTTCCTTCTGGTCCGCTTGTTTCAACTATTCCTATTCTTGTATCATGCGTTCCAGGTTCAAGACTTTGAGGAAGATTAATATCATATTTAAGAGTTT
>JAQUSH010000014.1 GCA_028715225.1 Candidatus Aenigmatarchaeota archaeon
ATAAGTATTTATAAATTAAGTATCCAATATAGAAGCATGGCAAAGAGACCTAAAGTTAAAGTTGTTAAGAAAACTGTTCAGCCGCAAAAGGCAAAAACAGGATACAGCGCTAAGATAGAATTTAACAATCCAGCTGCTTCTAAAGATACTGAAGATTTCAAAAAACAGGCTAGCGAACTTCAAAGAAGATATGATATTCTTGAGATGTACACTAAAAAAGTAGAAAGCAAGATTAAAGAACTTGAAGAACAGAAGAAAAAATACATACAAGAGCAGTCTAAAAAGAACGAAGACACAAGAAAAGAGATACTAAAGGAGAAAGAAATACGTGTTCGTGATGTTTTAATCAAGCAGATGCAGATCGAGCTGAAGAAGCAGAAAGACATATCAAGAATTTATGATTCTCACATACAGAAAGAAAATGAGTTTAAGGCAATCAAGGCAGCTAACAAGATACCTGTCATTATGATCAATGATTTTACGAAAGAAGATATAGCAGCTGCTCACAGTGATTTTGTTTTAAGAGACCAAGTAGTATGGTTCAAAAATCTGAAAGATTCTGCTTCTGCTCTCAATGCGCTGATATGCTTCGGACCTAAGATAATACTGAATGAGCTTGATGAAAAGTCAAAAGAGGAGCTTTCTAATGAAGGAATGATAACTGTCGATATGAAGCCGGTTGCGCACAACTATTATGGTTCTGTTCCGTCTGACAAATTAGCTAATGCGATGAATGAAAAGCAGAAGAAATCTTTCTCTGAATGGTTAGAAAGATACAAGAAACGCGAATTATGATTTTATTGTTCCTTTGGATTTTCTTTTGAACCTGATTCTGAACTTCTTTTTAACAACCTTCTTTTCAATCTTGTTCAAAGTTCGTTTTTCTTTTCGTTCCTTTATTCTTTTGTCTTTGATTTCTTTAAGTTCCCTTAAACGCTGATTGATTGTTTTAAGTTCCTTGATCAAAGTTCCACGCATTGTGTTAACAAATGTGCCTAAACCTTCATCATAAATTGTATTTCCTACTACGATAGTAGCATACTGGCTCATCTCAGCTGCCTGCTCCTGTGTTCTGATTCCACCGCCGTATATCAGGTGAGCTGATTTTAAGTTTTCCTTTACAGCCTTGACAATCTCAGGATCTCCATAGGTTCCAGAATATTCAATATAAACAATAGGGAATTTGAAGAATCTTTCTGCTGCGACTGCTGTAGCGACAGCATCTTCTTTGCATAGTTCTTGAGCTTTAGTCACTTTAGCTGCAGAGCATTTTGGATTCATTATAATGTATGCTTCAGGAACCACAATGTCCCAGTTTATCTTGTCTTTGTCATGCTTTACCCATATCTTGTGCATCCCATTTACCCATAATGGATTGTTAGTGTTGAATACAGAAGGCAGGAATAGCCAGTCATATCCTTCATATACCATGCCTTGAGGTGTAGCTGGTTCTAAAACTTTAGGAATATCATAGTCTTTAAGCAGTTTCAGTACTTTCATAACTTTTTCCTTGGTTATTCCAAGGGTTCCAGAAATCATTATAGCATCTGTTTTAGTAGCTATAATTGCATCAATCACGGCTGGAGTTATTTTTTTGTCAGGATCTAGTTTTGTTATGTGTTTCCACTTTCTCCATTCTTCAGACATACATAGCCTCCTTGAATAAAACCTTTATCGTGAGTACCATATTTAAGCTTTTCTAAAGGGAACATTTATTTAATACCTATAGCTATTCTATTATATGCCTTTTATACTAACATCTAAGAATCTAGGTAAGACAAATACAGCAGAAATCGGAGGAAAAGGAGCAAATATAGCTGAATTGATTAACGCCGGTTTCCCGGTTCCGCCAGCTTTCTTTGTTACAACAGATGCTTACAATAAATTTGCTGAAGAAAACGGACTTAAGCCTAAGATAGCTGAGATTATAGCTAAGATTGATTTTGATGATGTTGATTCTCTTAAGAAAGGAGCAGACAGCATAAGATCTCTGATACTTAACAGCACAATGCCTATCTCTATACAAGATACAATACTTGATGCATACAGGAACCTGACCTATAGCGAAGACACAGGCGGGTCGTCTTTTGATTTTATCAAAGGAGGAAAAGATCTGCCTTTTGTAGCAGTTAGATCATCAGGCATAGCTGAAGACGCCAAAGGAGCATCGTCAGCAGGTCAGTATGAGACGTTTCTTAATGTTCGGGGAGAGAAAAATCTGATTGCTTCTATTATGAAATGCTGGGCATCTTTGTTCACTCCAAGAGTCATCTATTATAGAAATAAGAACAAGCAGTCTCAGGATACCAGCATATCTGTCATCATACAAAGGATGATAAACTCAGACCGTTCAGGAGTTGCCTTTACTGTCGATCCAATGAATCCAGTTGAGGGAGCTAATCATATAGTTATTGAAGCTTGCTGGGGATTAGGTGAAACTATTGTTCAGGGTGAGGTAGATCCAGATCATTATGTTATCAATAAACGAGACGGAAGAATAGAATCAGTTAAAGTAAATGAAAAAAGAATAATGCGTTCTCGTGATCTTTACTCTGGATTGACTGTAATTAAAGACGTTCCTAAAGACAAATCAAGAGTTCAGGTTTTAAATGAGAATGAGATTGTCGCGCTTGCTGCAATCTGCAAGAAAATCGAAGATCATTACAAGTATCCTCAGGACATCGAGTGGGCATCTGAAAAAGGAAGGCTGTACATTGTTCAGACTAGATCTGTTACAACATTAGAGTCAAAGAAGACAAAAGCACTTACTGGTACGCCTATATTAATAGGTTTGGGGGCAAGCCCTGGTATAGGCGTGGGAACAGTTAAGATCGTGAAAGATATTTCTGAATTAGGCAAGGTTGGAAAAGGAGACATACTGGTTACAAAGATGACTAACCCTGACATGGTTGTTGCTATGGAAAAGGCAGCTGGAATTGTTACAGACCAAGGCGGTTCGACCTGTCATGCAGCAATTGTATCAAGAGAATTAGGAATTCCTTGCATTGTTGGAACAAAGTCAGCAACACAACTTTTGAAAGACGGACAGGTTATAACAGTTGATGCTTCTCACGGAAGAGTGTTTGCAGGCGAAGTTAAATTAGAAACAGAGGCAGGAAAGCCAGCAGAATTAAGAAAAACCAAGACTTTAGTTAAAGTTAACTTAGCTTTCCCAGAAACAGCTGAAAAAGGAGTTCGAGCTGACGGTGTTGGTCTTATGCGTTTAGAACACATGCTGACTAAGCATGGCTATCATCCTATAGAATACATCAGGCAAAAGAAAGAAGATGAACTTATTAAAATAATTACTGATGGTGTCGGTACTGTGGCGAAAGCATTTTATCCTAACCCTGTGTGGGTAAGAAGCTTAGATGTTCGAACAGATGAATATGCAAACATGATAGGAGGAGACAAAGAGGCAAAAGAATCAAATCCTATGCTAGGAATGCACGGAATAAGACGAAGCTTAGTTGATACAGACATACTGAAGTGCGAGTTTACGGCAATCAAACGATTATATGAGCAAGGATTAGACAATGTTGGAATCATGATACCGTTTACTTATGATGTTTCTGAGTTTGTGAAAGCAAAAGAGTTTGGTAAGAAGTTTGGACTTCCTGACAAGATTAAATTCGGAGTCATGGTAGAAGTTCCGTCTTGCGCTCTGGCTATAGAAGAGTATTGCAAAGCAGGAATACAGTTCATATCTTTCGGTTCTAATGATTTAACACAATTGACTTTAGGAATGGACAGAAACAATGAAAAACTAAATAATTTGTTTGATGAAATGCATCCTGGAATGAAATTCTTGTTTGCTTACGTTATTGAGACTTGCAAGAAACATGGCGTAGAGACGTCGATATGCGGCGAAGTGCCTAGCAACAGGAAGGAAGCTGTTGAATTTTTCGTAAATCTAGGTATAACATCATTGTCTGTCAACCTTGATGCTATCGATAAAGTAAGAGGATGGGTAAACGAGTTTGAGTAAAATGGAACTGCACAGATTCAAGGGAATCAATGCAACATATCTTCTTACATCTATTTGCATAACAATGTTTTTGTTTGAAGTGTTCTTTAATTACATTTTTGGAAAAGTTGCCTTTGAGAATCTGTTTTATACTTACGGGTTTTCTTTTAGCAATCTGTTGGCAGGAAAATGGTGGACCTTCATAACATCTATATTTCTTCATGCTAATGCGCAGCACATAACTCTTAACATGATCGCACTGTTCTTCTTCGGTTCAGTTGTTGAGCACGAACTGGGATGGAAGAAAGTTTTGCTGGTGTTCTTTTCATCTGCAATTCTTGGAAATGTGTTTGTTCTGATTGCTACAGTATTAGGCATAATGCCTGCAGCTGTGCCGGTTCTTGGCGCATCAGGAGCTATATTTGGACTGCTTGGCGTTGCTATGCTTGTGAAACCGCTAGAGTTCATTATGTTTCCGTATCTGGTTCCTATACCTTTATTGTTAGTTGCTCTGATCTACATATTTTTTAACATAACTGAATTTGTGTTTGTTTTAGTTACAGGCGGTGTTACAGACATTGCTTATGTAGCTCATATCGGCGGTTTAGCCGCAGGTATCCTCTTTGGATTTAAGCAGGAAGGAAAAGAGAAAAGTATAAAGGTTCTAGTATTGATTTTAGCTGTTCTGATATTGATTCCTTTAGTATGGGAGTTCATACGATATTTGGAACTTGCAAATTATGCAACATTTATATCAAATGTTTTTAAATAAAATGGATTTAAATCTCTTTCGGTATAATATATTTTATGACAGAAGACGAAAAGAAAGCTGAATCATTAAGCGGTTTAAATCTTTATTCTATCGGCGGTACATATTCATTCTCAGGTGGTCCTAAAGGCGACAAAGAAGTTTTATTTGCATTTGGAGGTTATTTTAAAGCTAGAAGAGAAGCTGCTATGACAAGATTAACTGGTGAAATTGTAGATACATATGGACCATCTGTGATAGATGGTGTCTGGACAGAAGATGATAATAGAATCAGTTTCAATAAAAGATACAGAGGGCATATCAGGGAACCACTGGACGAAACAATAAAAAAAGATTTAGGTATCAGATATTGCATCAGAAAGGTTGGGGAAGAATTTTGCGGTCATTATAGACATAATACGGGATTGCGTGATCCAACGATTATAATTGTTCCAGAACATTTTGCTCCTGACTTCTGGAGTGAAGAGAATATGAAAAAATTATCAGTTGGACATGAAGTGAAATGCAGAATTACACATGTTGCAGCTGATGCATTTAATGTAATTTCAATGCCTCCAGGTAAACAATAAATAGGTTCAGTTCAAACAATTCTTATGAAATTGCTTCAGATACCAGACGGTTTGAAAACTAAAGCATTAGAGATAGCTGACGAGCTAGGAGATGTAGTCATATCATATGAAAGTTGCTATGGCGCATGTGACATAAAAGAAGATGAGGCGAAGCGGTTAGGATGCGACAAGATCATACACTATGGCCATTCTAAGATGATTGATACTGACATTCCTGTTGAATATGTTGAGCATAGAGAGAAATATGATCCTACGAACGCGCTAAAGAAACTTGATATTAAATTTGATAAGATCGGTCTGATATCAGCTGTGCAGTTTTTAGATTCATTGAAAGTTGCTAAGAAAGTTTTAGGCGAGCGAGCGGTCATTGGCGGGCAGGTTCTGGGATGCGATGTCTCCAATGCTGAGAAGATTGCTATGAACGTAGATTGCTTCTTGTTTATTGGTTCAGGAAAGTTTCATGCAATAGGAGTTGCGCTGAAAACAGGAAAGCCTGTTTATATTCTGAATGTTGAACGCGATAGAATTGAAGAGGTTGACGTTCGTTTATTTGAAAAGCAGAAAATAGCTGCGCAGGTTCTGGCTCGTGATGCTAAAGTCTTTGGCATACTTGTATCAACTAAACCAGGCCAGATGAATATTAAACTTGCTAAAGAGATCAAAGAAAAACTGAAACCTAAAAAATCTTACATCCTTTCTATGGATGAGATAAAACCGGAAAAGTTGCTAGGCATAAAAGTTGATGCTTACATCAACACAGCTTGTCCTAGAATTGCTATTGAAAATCGAACAGACTTTAAGAAACCTATCCTAAATCCAGATGAACTTTAATGCTTAGCTAATTCGTCAAATACTCTCTTATTGACTGCTAAAATCTCACGTATCTTCTTTCTTGCTTCTTCCGGAGTTTCATTTTCAAATTCTTGCATCCATTTTGGTTTTTCGTTCATAAACACATTTATCACTCATTTAATTTAAATCTATCTTTGATCACTTTTAATACATCGGAAAATTTATATTTTCGCTGAGCCACACCTTCCATAAATCTTATAATTTTATTTGTTCTGTCTTCCCAACTCCGTGGATATAATTTTATCGTATCCTCATTTTCTGTACGTAATAGTTTTAACGCAGTCAATAGTGCTGTTCTCTTATTTCCATCCCAGAACGGATGATTAACAGCTATTTCTATCAACAAAAATGTCGCAAATTTTTCTTTGATATCATATTTTTCATTTCTAAGACCTTCAAACAGTATATGTTCCAATATGCCACGATTAATCATATCGTTATGATTACTGGTTATTTCAAAATGAATATCTTCTATTTTCTTAATCCATGTATCAACTTCTTTTTTAGTAACTTTTTTAATCATGTTTTTGTTTAGAAAGTAGCAATAGCATAAACCTTCTTTACCATCGTGGGTGGTGAATACTCAGAAAACTTTAAATAGTTCACTAATATACTGATATGTATGCATATTGAAGTTCTAGAAAATACAAAAGAGAAAGTTAAGATTGAATTGACTGGCGAAAACGCTAGCTTGCCTCAGGCTGTAGCAACAGCAGGCTGGTCTGTTGGCGGAGAGATTGCAGCTGTTCAGGAGCATCCTTTTGTAGAGCAACCTAAGCTTATCTCACTTGGTTCTAATGCACTTAAGAATCTAGAGAAAGCAGCTGAAAAAGTAGTTTCTGAATGTGAAGAATTAGAAGCTGAAGTCAAAAAAGCTCTTAAGAAATAAGGTTTATATTTCTAAACTGTATACATTTTATATGGAAGATAGATATCAACTTATTGCAGACGCCCATGAAAAGGCTATGAATTTCTTCAAAACTTCTAAAAAGAGAAGTGTTTCTTATCCAGTTGATCCAAAATTTAATAGAAAAATCAAAACACCATACATCAAAAAAATATCAGCATGGGAAGAATTTTCTGACGGGATTGAATATGAAGTTGAAAAGAAGGCAATGACGAAAATGGAAGATGCACAAGAATTTTTAAACTTCTTTACTGAATTAGAAGAGAATCCGAGATGCATTGAAGAACAGGAAGAACTTACAAGAGAGATTGAAGACATGATATATGTGAAACCAGATGATATTGATTTGCATAAGCCTTTTACAATAATAAGTTAAGTTTATAATTCTTTGCTGTTAATTATATTTATGGCACGAGCACTTTGTCATGTTCCTGAAAATGAAAGATACAGTGAAGAAGATATTGAACTTCTAAGAAAAACAATTGGACTGGACTGGATGGATGGTGGAGACCCAATATATGGTTTCCCAACAGCATTAGAAATCCCAGAATCATATGAGATTCTTCTAAGTTTACATGAAACAGGTAAAATGCCAATTCCATCTAACGATTTGCCTTATTATAAAATTAAAGAAAAGGTAGATGCTTATCAAAATGCGCTAGAAGAATTACAACGAGATCATGTAGTTGATTACAAAATGAGAATAAAACCGAAATTTGAAAAGAATCTTGATTTGATTTTCATGATAGACCGTGAGAAACTAAAAGGATATTTCCAGCAAATAAGAGTCGAATTAGCAGAAAGTGCTGATGATATGCAGCGGAGCATGCAACCGACTGCTGAACAGATGCTTAGACCAATAGGTGCTTCAGCGCAAGATAAAGATGCAGAAAAAAGAACTGAGATACTCGAATTAATCAGAACTGTAAGAGAACATAAATTAACACCTGAAGAAGAGAGAAGATACAGAGAAATGAGCGGCATATATTCTGATTTTTCTGATGAATTTACAATTTAAATAATACTATAACATATTTCTATTATGTCTTACAAAGAGCTAAAAGCTAAATGGGACAAGCTTACTTCAGGCTGGTTTGGTTTGCTAATCTACATATTTGTAGGTTATGTTGTTGCATTCGGAGCTATTACTTTATCTGGTATCGTGCTTCAGACAGATACTCCTATCGTATCTGTATTCTCATGCAGCATGGAGCATACTTCTAACTCTTTATGCGAACTTTCTCCTCAGCCTACATCTCCAAATTATATTTGTGGCCAGAATGCATTGAATTATGATAATTCTTTTGGATCTTACTGGAAGACATGCGGTTCATGGTATGCAGATCGTGGATACACGCAAGAGAATTTCAGAAAATGGATATTTCCTGACGGATTCTCTGTCGGAGACATGCTGATTGTTCAGAGAGGAGACTACAAAGTCGGTGACATTGTTGTTTATACCTCGCCTATGGGCTATCCTATCATACATCGTGTAGTGAAAGTTGAAGGTGATACGCTGATAGTTAAAGGTGATAGGAATCCAGTAGCAGATCAGCCTATATCTAAGAATTTAGTTCATGGAAAAGCAGTGTTTTTGTTTCCTCTTTTAGGATGGGTTAAATTAGGATTTTCTATGATAACAGGAATTGTTTAACTACCCAAAGGGGTAAATAAGGCTTAAACTGAAGTAACTCGTTCTAACCACATGCTTGAATTAACAACGCAAAATCAGGAATGCCAAGATTTATATATTACTTTAAGTAATAATACTATTACAAAAGGTAATACTATGAACAGTGAAATAAAGATAATAAAACTATTGTTAGATGAAAGGGATAAATTCACAATAAAGAAGATATCAGAACTTCTAAATATCAATTATAGAATAGCTCATGAACAAATAATGAAACTTGGAAAAGACGGAATAATCAAAATAACAAAGGCAGGCAATTCCAGCATATGCGAACTAAATAACAGGTTTGATCAGAGAATTTTCGAGGCAGAATATTCAAGAAGAGAAGAGATGTTAAAAAACAAAGACCTGTTAGTGCTTCATAACAGATTATCAGAACTAAAGTTCTCATTTATTGTATTATTGTTCGGTTCATATGCAAAAAGAACAGCTGATAAAAATTCAGATATAGACATCTTAGCGATCGGCGGAGATGAAAAAGAAATAAAAACAACAATCGCGCTGCTGCCAGATAAAATACACTTAACATCAATAAGCTTTGAAAACTTTATACATATGGCAAAAAGCAAAGAATTCACAGTCGTGAGCGAAGCGATGAAAAATAACATTATTTTGATTGGTATAGAAGAATATTACAGGCTGGTTAAAAATGCTGAGCAATGACAGAATTAAAGAAGCTGAAAACAACGTAAAATCTTATTTAGATGAAGGCCTGCTTAAGAAAACAAAGATGAATAAAAATATAATGGATATTCTGATAAAAAATTCTATGGAAAGCCTGAGAGTAGCTGAAGAAATTAACCAAAAGAATCTGTCTGAACTTTGGACGATTGTGTGCTCATATTATGCGATGTATTATTACGCGAACGCCGTTCTTTTAAAAATCGGTTTCAAGGTTGGAGAAAAGATTGTTCATAAAGTGACAGCTGACGCGATGCTTGTTTACATAAGAGGAAAATTAAAAGACAGCTTGATTGAAGAATACGAAGAAACAAAAGAAGAGGCGTTGAATCTGGCCGGAATAAAGGCAGACTCGTTAATAGAATCATTTGAGTTTGAAAGAATCAAAAGAGGAATAATTCAGTATAATACAATAGAAATTGAAAAGCATTCAAAAGCGAAAACTTCGCTGCAAAGAGCAAAAGAATTCATAAAAGAAATGGAAAAATTGATTATTTAAATATCTATTATATACTAATAATTATTAGTATGATCCCCAGTGATCCTACGGGTTGCTGGATGTTAATTTAATCAACAAAGACTTTTTTGAAAGAAGTTTATTAAAGTAGAAATTCTTAACAACAATAGCAATGTCTAAGAACTAGACAATATAAAAATACTTATATAAATCCAGAAAATAAAACGACAAATATGATAAATCCTAAAACGCCATTTATATGCCTTTTTGGTGAAACACCATTCATAAAAGCACTAGACTTTTTCCTGACATATGATGATTTTGATTACTCTAAATGCCAGGTTGCTGAAGAGACTGGCGTTGCTAGAATGACTATGGATAATGTATGGAATGAACTAATCAGAAAACAGATAATAGTTAAAACACGGGTAATAGGACGGGCTGAAATGTATAAGCTTAACAAAAAGAGCCAGATAGTTAAAGTTCTTTTGGATTTTGACATGAAACTTTGCTCTTCTGCTGTTAGAAACGAACTGGTATCTGTTAAAAATTCTGTTATAGTATAGATTTAAATACTTCTCTGAATATTGTTTAGGAAAGGTGAATAATATAGAATTCTGCGATAAATGCGGTTCAGTTCTGGTCCCGCTAAAGGGAAGCTTAGTGTGCCGTAAGTGTGGAAAGAAGAAGAACGTTAAAGACAAGAAAGGGTTTAAGCTGAGTGTTTCTACTTTTAAGAAACCTGAAAAGATCATAGTTGTTGACAAAAAATCTAACATTGAGATACTTCCAAGAACTGAGGCTTCATGCCCTAAATGCGATCATCCTGAAGCTTTCTGGTGGACGCAGCAGACTCGTGCTGCAGATGAGCCTCCTACTAGATTCTATAGATGTTGTAAATGTGGACACACTTGGAGAGAATATAGCTAAACCATTTTACCAGCGTAATCGTTTGATACCAGTTGAATATCGCTAGTTCTCAGTTGCTAGAAAGGTTTATATATCTTTAGTTACTATAAAGTAATATATGAAAACTCCAAAATTCATAGATGAAAGAGATAAGGGAAATTTAGATAAGTTGACAAAATATCTGGAAGATCTAGGTATGGTTTTAGAAGTTAGAGGAACTGCTGCACAAAAGACAGAGTATGCAGATATTGATATTTTGGCAAGAGGAAATGCAGATATGATTGCTGGAGCGCTTACTGGTTTGTTTGGTTCTAGACAACAAAGAGGTGGAAAGGAGATAGCATCATTCCCAGAAAAATATAAATTAACTAAGTATAATATTAGAAATGTAGGTCAAGAAGTTAGATATGTCTCCGAAGTTGCGACTCAGCGACTTTTAGTTGCATATGATAATAGTTTCTTTGACATATCATTTAAGGCAGATAACCAAATTAAGTAATTTGTTCATTTGATTATTTTTATAATTTGTTGGCAAAATTTTTGATAGCGTCTATTGGAATAATATCTTTAACAATGCAATTCAGATCTACGTTTCCAGCCTTTTCTGAAAAATAAACTGGTTTATTTTTGCCTAAAGCATAACCGATTTCTAAGTTGACAGATGAACCAATATAGCCATCAATATTTATTACATAAAGAGCCTCTGCTTTATCAATCC
>JAQUSH010000085.1 GCA_028715225.1 Candidatus Aenigmatarchaeota archaeon
TGACAGGTCTTATAACAACATGCGCAGCTGGAACTGTTAGAAAAAAAATGATTAGCGGAGAAGGAGATGTCCTATCATTTTTTACAAGAAATAAAAGGATCCATAAAAGAATACAATTTGAATGCGAACTTCGAAAGATATGGGAAATGCCAATGGATTATGATGAACGTCTTGTAAACACTAAACTAGAAAATGGGTCAATCGGTAGAGAAAATCTTGTAGAAACATATTCAATATTCTTCCTTAAACCAACAGAACTTTATAAATATATTTTTGATGATGATCGTTTCCAATATCTAAGAGATGGTCTTAGTGGTTTAACGGATTTCGCAGATAACATAGAAAATGCAGTTATACAACAAACGGTTTTTAAGAGGTATAAACTTTACAAGTGGGCACAACAAGCTGGTTTACTGGATCATAGTATATTTAGTGAACTTGACGATGAATTGCACCGAATTGCTGATGAACATAGAAAAGTTAAGAGAACAATCCAAAATCTTGAAAGACAACAGAGTATGATTGAAAATTTCGGAGAAAAAGCTAAAATTACTGACGAACTTAACAAAGAGAATTCACGATATAAATCTCTTGCGGAGCAAAAACAGGAAATTACTGAACAGAGAAATAAAATAAAACGAGAGTTGTTCCCAGAAAGAAAAACAAGAGGTTTCAGTTATGCTAGAAAGGTTGCTAAGGATAAACTAAAGGAAGGGGAGTTATAAGCCCGTTATACCCTCATAATTGTGAGAGAGGGTGAAAATAGCGTAATTTAATGTATATAGATAAGCCATAAAAGACCTTTTCTTGACAAATAAAGACCTAACAGCCCGTATGATATCAATTTATACTTCTACTGTCATTATATATTTACAGGTGTTAAGAATGGGTTCAGGAATGCATATTGAAACAAAGAAAAACATACTAAAAGTGCTAGAAGTGCTTAGAAATGCGCAAGGCGAGCTGCATCTAAGAGGAATAGCAAGAGCTTTAGGCCTTAACCCAGGCGTTGTTGCGCATATTCTAGACAAATATCTTCAGAACTTCGTAGAGATGAGAGATGTAGAGCTTTACGGTTTCACAGCAAAACTCATAAGATTACAGCCAGGAAAAGAAAACACAACATTAACAGATGTAATAAACGACTATAAATTAAGAAAACGAATTAAAAATCGATCTTAGAAGCGATTATTTCAAACGCATCTTTATACTCTTCAACTTTTCCAGTGAGTATAATCTTCTGCCCGTCCTTCAGATTGTAGGCGCTTTCAATGTTAGAGTTCCTGAAGACAACTGCTTTGATGGATCCGCTCATGTCGCTTAGCGAGAAAAACACATGGCCGTCTTTGCTCGTATAGTAAGAATCAACAGTTCCTTTCACAGTTACTTTCTGCCCTACGAAATTAGTAGCTTCAGCAATACTTATCGCATTCTGCGTCAGGTTCGTAAACAGATACATGCCGATTATTCCAAAAATAGCGATAGACAGAGCAACTTTGATTATCATCTTATTGTCCATAATTTTAGAGAACAAACCTTTCATATAAATTTCATTTACCCAACCAGGGAGTAGATTTAAATCCTTTTTGTTGCGTATTAGTGCTATGTTGACAGTTCAAGAAAAAAGAGAAAGACTGAAATCATATTGTGCTGGTCTACATGTGACTGAAGGACCAGATAATACATGTGTAGATGTAAAAACAGGAAAAGAATGTAAGATAACTCGTTTATCAGTGAATAATCCGATTGGATCGTCTGGTTATGCTTGTAGATTTGATGAGGCTAATGAGTCATTCATCAACGAAGCTTATAGGAGAACATTCGGAGAATCAGCCTAAATTTACAGATAATACTTCTTCGTAGATTGGTCCTTTATTTGTAAGAGTGGAGTTTATCAAAACCATTTTATCAACAGTCATCTTGCCGATATCAATGCGTTCAATTTTGTTGAATATCGGTTTTAGCTTATCGTTGTCAGATTTAACACGACCTAAAGTAAGATGCGGTGTAAATGGCTTTCCAGATTTAAAATCAGGTAGTTCTTTTCGAAGCGCATTTGCTAGATTTATCATATCTTTTCTTCCGTCTTTGATATCTAAGAAAAAGACGCTTGCAAGATCTTTGTTCGGGAAAGCACCGATACCAGCAACTTTTATGTCAAATCTATTTATTTTAGATACATTATTCATAGCAGTTTTAATAGCATTTAGCTTATCTTCACCAGCTTCACCGATAAACATAAGACAGAAGTGCAGATTCTCCCGCTCAACGAATTTTATATGAAAATTAGAGAATTCTTTCTGAATGTTGATTATCTTATCCTTTAGTTCGTCAGGAATCTCTACAGATATAAACAATCGCATAGAAATAATTAAAATATTTTATATTTAAGCGCATTCAGAGTGGCCACAGGAATGACAGGTATTGCAGCCTTCCTTGTATTCTACAGCATAATCGCTGCATTCGGTACAGAAACCATATTTAGGTGCTTCTTCTGATTCATCAGAATGTTTATCATCATCCTTCTTTTCTTCCGTGTCATCTTTAGATACGTCACCGTTTATTTTACCGCCTATGAATTTAGCGATTGCATCTGGACATGAATGTATTTTATCCTGATTTGGTCCTATCTGTCCACATCTTATTCCGATTCCAGCTCTGGAGATTTCTTCACTTGTAGCTCCATGGCTTGCTGCTAATGAAGTAACTTTCATAGCATATTTTATCCACGCTTCAACACAAGGTTCCTGGAAATCACTCGCCGTAAATACTTCTCTTATTTTACCGCCTTGTTTATTAACAGTAACATACACTTTACCGCAAGTACCGACTTTTAATTGAGCGGTTTGTCCGTTAAGTATCTTCTGTCTTTTTCGTTTGTTTGAGTCTAGGACAACCGCATTATCTTTTTGTCCGACAGTTATAATCTGTCCTGCGATCGCCCCATCTCTATAAACAGTAATTCCTTTGCAACCAAGTTCATATGCCAACATATATGCCTGATAAACATCTTCGTATGTTGCATTACTAGGGAAGTTGATTGTTTTTGAAACAGCGTTATCAGTGTGACGCTGGAAAGCTGCCTGCATATTAATGTGGAATTTGTATCCTATATCGTGTGC
>JAQUSH010000086.1 GCA_028715225.1 Candidatus Aenigmatarchaeota archaeon
TTTCTATAAAAGCTAAGCATTTTCCACCAGTTGTATACGATGAAATCCGTAATTTCATATTAACAGCTGAAAAATTCTCTCCAACCATTTACTGATGAAAAAACAAGTATTTATTCTTTTAATATCATAAATAAATCATGTGTGAAAGAACATTATGTTATAGGGAAATATCAGATACGAGAACAGATTCAAGTAATATAACACTATCAGCTGTCTTTTCATTTGGGCTGGGTCTTGGAGAAAGAGAATATTCTGTTTCATTAAAGCGAGATCCTGTAGCCAATAACATGTACAGTGTATCAGTTACGACATCTGATGGAAAATCTCCTGTGGAATTTGCATCTCATCTGGATGAAGATACGGCAAAAATGCTAATGCACACAGAAAATGGCATAACTGAAGCAGAATTCAAAAGAATACTAAATCATAATAATTTAAAACCAATATTACAGAATTTAAAATCTAGAATTGATAACGCTAAAGTGCCAGAACACCAGAAGAAATTATTAATTTGTTATATGAATGGCGTTTTTAATCGGAGAAGTTCTGAAAACGAAAGATACTCACAATTAGACGATTTAAATTCTTATTTAATAGTTTTTGGGAATTCTGGAGAACTTAAAGTTCAGAAAGGTATTTTAACATCTAAAATGGTGACTATAAAAAATATCGATGAACTAGAAGCCAGCATTAAACGTCATGCCTGGAATGAAGGAGTATAATAAATGTTGTTTCTATGGTCGAATTTAAAGCAATTTTCTTTTAGCAGCCAATATATCAGAAGCAGACACGGTTTTTCTTTTATTTCGCTTAGCATTTGCTGCAGCTTCAGCAGATATATCAGCGATTATCTGCTCCATAAATATTGTAAATTCTTTCACAGCCTCTTTAGAAACGCGCATCTGTGTTCGCTTGAGTATTTTCTCTATCGGAGCTAACGGCATATCCATAATTAGAATGTTGTAAGGTAGAATTTAAATCTTAGATTCGGATAACTCCTCTTCTGGGTAAATGAATAATATATATAAAGATAGGATGTCAATTAGATAGTACACAGTTTCGACGTGTACTGGTGTAAAAGATGGATTCAGATATAATAATACATAAAATAATCGAGAAGACTGGTAGTTCTTACGAAAATGTACAAAGAATGATTCTTAACAAACAGCAGGAATTATCTAATTTAGTTTCTAAGGACGGAGCTGCTTATATTGTAGCGAAAGAAATGGGACTTGATTTATTTGAAAGGTCACAGCATCGCTTAGAGGTAAAAAATGTTATAGCTGGAATCAAAAATCTTAATCTAAATGCGAGAATATACAAGATAATTCCGGTAAAAGAGTTTGAACATAAAGGACGCAAGTCACAGGTTGCTAATCTTATTTTGTCTGATCAGACGGGAAGAATCAGAATGTCTCTATGGGACACGCAGATTAAATTACTAGATAATCTAAAAGAGGGTCAGGCTGTTGAGATATTTGGAGCATATACTCGTGATAATAATGGAATTCCAGAAGTAAGATTAAGCAGAAAGGGCGGTATAAAGATTCTAGAATCATCTGACATACCTATTGAATCTCCTAAACCTGAATTAACAGGTAAATACATTACAGACCTTAAAGAAGGGGATTCGTGTGAAATACGTGCAGCAATCGTTCAATTGTTTGAAACAGCTGTATTTTATGAGATGTGTCCTACCTGCAAGACAAAATTGAACAAAGAAAACGGTGCTTTCGTCTGTAAAACACACGGACCGATGACACCAGAATATCTTGTTATACTTAATTGTGTGTTAGATGATGGAACTGATAATGTAAGAGCTGTATTTTTCAGAGATAATGCATTGAAGATAATGGGAATGCCGCTCGAAGAGGCTCTTGGTAACAGAGGTAATATTTTTGAAAGTTTGGATATTTTAGGAAAAGAGTTTACTGTAACAGGTACACTCAGAAAAAATAAACTATTCAACAAACTTGAGTTTGTTGTATCTGACGTCAAAGACGTCGATGTAAAAACCGAGGCGAACAAAATTATAGGCAAGCTGAAACACAGCGCTTGATTGTTATTTGATTTAAAACGTTACAGTTTAGTTTCGGTTAAAATCACATAAAACGAGGTGTAAAAAATGGCTAAGAAAAAAGCAGATGAATCAACTGAAGATTCACCTGTAGTTGAAGAAATTTTAATAACAGAAAAAATAAAAGTGAAAGATGTTGCAGACCTTCCAGGTGTCGGTGAAAAAATAGCTGACAAACTGAAAGAATCTGGATTTCTAGATATGATGTCTATAGCAGCTGCATCGCCAAAGGAATTGAGTGACGCTGCTGAAATAGGAGACGCGACTGCAGCAAAAATAATATGCGCAGCACGTGAAACACTTGACATCGGATATGAAACAGCTGACAAAGTCATGGAACGTAGAGAGAAAGTGATGAGAATATCTACTGGTTCTAAGAATCTTGACGCATTGTTAGGCGGTGGAGTTGAAACTGGTGCAACTACTGAATTCCACGGTGGATTTGGTTCTAGTAAAACACAGGTAGCGCATCAGATCGCAGTAAATGTACAGCTACCGCCAGAGAAAGGTGGTTTAGGTGGAAAGGCTTTGTTCATAGATACTGAAGCAACGTTTAGACCAGAGAGAATCGTACAGATGGCTAAAGCTGCTGGATTAGACCCTAAAGAGGCATTGTCTAACATTATCGTTGCGCGTGCATACAACAGCGATCATCAGTTTATTTTAGCTGAGAAAGCTGGCGAGATGATACGTGAACAGAATATCAAATTGGTAATAGTTGATTCTGTTACGGCGCAGTTCAGAACAGACTTTGTAGGACGAGGTACTCTAGCTGAACGTCAACAGAAACTTAACAGACATCTACATACACTACAAAGATTAGCAGACGTTTACAATGTAGCAATCTACATGACAAATCAAGTTATGTCTAGACCTGATATAATGTTCGGAGATCCAACTGCTCCAATAGGAGGTCACATAATGGGACACTTCTCTACATACCGAATATATGTAAGAAGATCGAAGGGTGAGATAAGAATTGCTAAGATGATCGATTCGCCTAATC